>JAAYSL010000036.1 GCA_012518315.1 Bacillota bacterium
GACCAATCTCGCCGACTAATATCAAAAAGCATTGTGCGAGAGGCGATAGAATAGTCTGTAGCAAACTCTCCGGTCAACCTGTAAATAATATAATCCATCATGCAAAGCCACTTATTTGCCTTGGCTACAAGTTTAGGCTCGTGCCGCCTTAGCCAAAGTAGTTTCATTAGAGAATAGATATAATCCGGGGTGAGCCCCGTGATGGAAAGAGTGCGCTTGGCACCAAAGGAGGCGACCCATTCATCGACTACCTCTTTCCCCCTAGAATCATACCAAGCGATGATGGGAGTTAGGGGCTTGCCCTCCCCATCAATTAGAAGTCCGGCCTCCCCCACACTAGCAATGGCAACAGATAGGATCTTGTCTCCTGACTCCAATTGGCCCGTGGTCTCTTTCAGTAAACCACAGACGCTATCCCACAACTCATCTGGACTATAGATAGCTCTACCTTCACCTAGATTATGTGAAGGTGTGCTCGCTAGTTTCACCACCACTGGCTCTCCTTGGAGAGTGAAGATCCCGGCCTTTAAGTGTGTTGTCCCAATATCCAAACCTAGCAGGTATTCCATCAAGCCACTCCCTTAAGCTTCGATTACCGGCCCCAGTTGAGACCAGCAACAGTCTCTACTTATGGTCAATCTTTCCTTCCAGGGCAATGGATTTCCTGCTTGTGCTATCGCCGCAGGTTAGCCTAAAGCAGGTTCCGCCAGCGAAAGACTTCTTTCTGCTGGACATGGGTAAGGAGTGTGCTCCAGACAGCTAGCTCGGACAGTGCCCCCGCCTTATCTTCCTCACTCATGGAGCCTCGCAACCTGGCAAGGCATAAATCGAATTCATCCATTTCATCCCGATCCATTCGAAGATCCCACGTTCGCCGGGTAGATGGCCAGCTAGCGGACAGACGATCTAGTAGTTGCCGAGCTATAGGCCAATCATCTAGTCCTACAGCCACCTCCACCCCCTTGGCTAGGTGCTCCAGTTCAACAGCGGCCTGTAGTACTTTCTGATCACTCAAGTAGCCTACCAGCAGAAAGGCGGCAAAGAGGGCTCCTAGAACAAACAGTCTCCAGTCCGGGCGCAATATTGACAAACCTCCCTAGCAGGACGTAGACGTCTCAATATGATCTCTTTGTTTTCCAGGAATCTCGACATCGGTAAGAGTTGATGTGTCTAGCTAGCCTAGTTGGTGCCGGTTTCCTGCCATCCTTGGTTAGACTCCCGGGCCTGGACGAAGACCGTACCATCTGTACCAAGGCTTGCGTACAATACATCCTTAGGCTTCTTAATCCCCTGCTTTTGCATCTCAGTTTGTAGCCATGAACGATCCAGACGGGCCTTTGCCAGGCTTCCCACCTTGACCTTGCCATCAACAATCAAGGGTAGAGGCAACCCCTCATAACTAGTTGCCAATTGGAGATCTGCGGGCTGCACTGGCCGCTTTTGTGACTTGGGGACCACACTAAGCTCGCCATTGGTCTCCAGAACCGCAAATTCTACATCACTTACATCCGGGAACCCTTTCACTCTCAGTTGTTCCAAGAGATCACTTAGGTTGTAACGCAGTCGACGCAGTTCTTTCTCCACTAGACGGCCATTATGCACCAAGACACTAGGAATACCACAAACCATCCCTCTAGCTCCTTCACTTTTCATCAGGACTAGAGAAACTAAGTACTGAAGAAACAAAAGGGTAAAGGCAGGGACTAGACCCTCCAACAAAGGTACATCTTTGTCCTGCATAGGAATCACCACCAACTCCGCAATAATGATGGTGATTACCAGTTCAAAGGGTTGCAGCTGTCCAATCTGTCGCTTCCCCATAATCCGGATAACCAATACCGCTGTGAAATATAGGATAACCGTTCGGCCAAACAGAATTAACAAGGTGATCTTCCCCTTTAGTGGTAGTACCAATGCTTCCCTAAGTTACTCTTGCGACCTCATCTAGCCGATGGCTGCCTCCATCATCAGTATTGGCCCCTATGCCCATGACCACTGTCACCTGATGGGTCTTGCCGTCATCCTGAAGGGGAATCAGTTTTTCTGTCAGTATAGCCCCATTTAACTGGATTTCCGCTACACCAGATTCAATCCCATCAGGATTGAGCACTGTGATCTGGTAAACAGTGGACTTATGGCGGTAATTGAGCTTGAACCCAGGCCAATATCCTGGAATGCAGGGTGCCATAGTGAAGTGACTGCCTTGCACTCTAAGGCCCAAGATCCATTCCACAGCCACCTGATACATCCAGCCTGCTGCTCCCGTATACCAGGTCCAACCTCCCCGGCCAGTATTGGGCGAGACTGCGGCCACATCTGCCGCTATAACATAGGGTTCTACCCGGTACTGTAAAGCACTGTTGGAGTCCATAGAATGATGAATGGGATTGACCAAATCAAGGAGCTCCATGGCCTTTCCCCCTTCACCTAGCATCGCTGTTGCCATGATCACCCACATAGCTGCGTGGCTGTATTGGCCGCCGTTTTCCCTCACTCCTGGCACATAAGAGCGAATATAGCCGGGATCCGGGTTCATTCGATCAAAGGCAGGCGCAAGGAGCAAAATCAAGCCATCCTCTTTGCGTACCAGATAATCCCCCACAGCTCGCATGGCTTCTTGTGCTCTCTTGGGATCAGCTGCTCCCGAAATCACCGCCCATGACTGGGAGATCGAGTCAATTCGGCATTCCTCATTGCTGGCAGAGCCAAGTGGTGTACCATCGTCGAAGTAAGCCCTGCGATACCATTCACCATCCCAAGCGGAATGATGTAATGCCTGGGCTAGCCGTTTGGCTTCTTTGCCATATCGGCGGGCCCTCTCCAGATCCCCATGCACCTCGGCGATCAGCACATATTCCGAAAGAATCGTATAAAGGAACCATCCCATCCACACACTCTCACCACTGCCTTGCCAACCGACCTTGTTCATCCCATCATTCCAGTCACCAGAACCCATCAGTGGCAAGCCATGTTCCCCAAACCGAAGGCTATGATCGATTGCCCGCCAGCAGTGCTGGAGAATACTGGCCTTTTCTTCTGAAAGGCGGGGTATCCCATAGCGTTCCTGCTCTTCTGGCTGCAAGGGTTCTTCTTCTAAGAACCCAACCTCCTCCTCCCAAATAGAGGTATCACCGGTAACTCTTACATATTTGGCAGTTACCAGGGGTAGCCAAAGCAAATCATCGGCAAATCGCGTCCTAATCCCCTTATTTGATTCGGGATGCCACCAGTGTTGTACGTCACCTTCTACATATTGCTGAGCTGCCGCTCGCAAGATGTGCTCACGGGCTAGCTCAGGGCGACTAAGCATTAAGGCCATACTATCCTGCAACTGATCCCTAAACCCGTAAGCACCTCCGGCCTGGTAAAAGGCAGAGCGGCCCCAGATACGGCAAGCCAAGTTTTGGTAGAGCAACCACCGATTGACTAAGAGCTCTAGCCCCTGATTGGGTGTCTCCACTTGGACAAAACTCAAGGTCTCTTCCCACCAAGCTTGAACTTCTGCGAGCTTGTCCCGAACATGGGCTAAATCAGTGTACTCCCGAGCCAATCTTTGCACCTCAATCAGGCTATCGCTTTCCCCTAACAAAAAGACCATTTCCATTTCTTCCCCTGGGGCTAGCTCTATGGGAGCTTTAATAGCTATGCAAGGATCAAGCCCTGGACCTAGCTTGCCAGATAATTGGAGTGCCATAAGTCCCGCTGGTGCTTTTAGACTACCATGATGCCCGATGAACTCACCCCGCTCTCCAGTGAAAGTAATTCCCCCCAGTGACGAAGTTACGAAGGCTATTCGGTTTGCATAGATCTCATCTCGAAATGTATTGCGAGCCAATACTGATTGGCTTTCCTCATCGAAGCTAGTGACAATATAGGGAGCAGTTATCTCACGATGTACCCCTAGTGTCAATTCCACATAAAAGCTTGCGGCTAAACGCCGATGGTCGGCACTTCGGTTTTTTAGTTTCAGATGATAGATCTTAACTGGGTCTTCCAACGGGACAAAGGTATATAACACCTGTTCGATACCATGACTATCGTGAAAGAAGCGAGAATAACCTTGCCCATGACTTACGATATAGGGTTCCCGTTCTCTAATCGGAGCCGCTGTAGGTGACCAGATGTCACCAAGATCTAAATCCTGCAAATACAAGACCTCACCTGGTGGGTCAACCACCGGATCATTGGACCAAGGAGTTAGCTTGTTTTCTCGGCTATTCTCTGTCCAAGTATAGCCAGCTCCTCGCTCTGATATTAGAAATCCCGCTTGGGGGTTACTGATGACGTTGATCCATGGGGCCGGGGTAGTTACACCTTCACGGAGCAAAATGACATATTCCCGGCCATCATGGGAGAACCCACCATAACCATTAAAGAAAGCTAACTCTACTTGATTTCCATCCAGAGCATCCGACTTTATCGGAAGTAGTGTAGACATTACCTCATCGAGGCCAATCTCATCGATGGCATCTTCTGCATCAGGCGGAACTGGTTCTGTCGGATTTCTCGATATACCCGCAGGCTCGATGATTTCATTATCGGCCGAAAGGGCAGGGAGCTCCGGTGACTGCCGCCGCACCATAAGGCCGCGGCGTGATACTGCCACTAGCCGGTTGGGGCGGTTTCTGGCTTTTTCCCCAAGGGAGCCCTCTTCACCACCTACGATTACCCGAGCGGCGGCTTCCAAAAGCCTTAGCTCGACTTGAGACAAATGGCTAGCTTGTTTCGGAAAAACGCCCCCCGGCAGATTTTCTTTGGCCTGGGCATGACTGCTAGTGATTAGCTGACGGACAAGGTCCTGAATTACCTGTTCATAACCGTCAGCCTCTTCATTGATAATCACCAGATCCACCGGGAAGCCTTTCATGCGCCAGTATTCATGGGCAATTAGGGCTTGCCTTAAAATTTCTTCTTCTGTTCTGGATTTAATCTTGACTAACATGATGGGCAACTCCCCTGAAAGCCCCTGTGCCCAGAGACCTGGCTGTCCTAGCTTGTTTGCGGCTATCTTTGCCCGCCGATGCGGCAATTCCGATATATTGCCATAGATTAGCTCTGCAGCTATGGTTTGAAAAAGGTGAGCCTCCGTGAGAGATAATCCCAAATATCGCAATTCAACTTGGCTGCGGGCCCAAGCTAGGGCAAATGCCCGATTAGCCCCATCGGGGTCATGGTAGATCCTAGCTAGGTTTACGGCCTCATCCCGGGATCTGGCTACGGCTGTAGAGTAGACTATTCGTACTGTCTTGCCAGGGGGTATGCGTACCCGTCGGCGCAAGCTCATGGAGGGATCCAAGACAGCGCCAACTCTACCGGAAAGCCGCTTCCCCAAAGCCTCGGGTCTGGACAAATCATTGCCCCTACCGACAAACCTACCCCTATCGGTTTCATACTCCAGCTCACCAACGGTGTTGCCCTCCACGGCGACTGTATGAACCAAGTACAATGGCTGTTGGTACTCATGACGGGGTCGGCGATAAGCCAAGAGAGCATCACAATCGGGGAGGAATTCCGTCTGAACGAAGAGATTATTGAAGGCCGGATGGGCTAGGTCAGCTGAAGCTGCATCTAGCACTACTGAGAAAAAGCTCGTCACTTCAATCAGCCGAGATTCATTACCTTGATTAGTCAATGATAGGCGACGCACTTCGGCATGGTGTTCCGATGAAACCGTGACCTCCATTCTGGTTTTGATCCCATCGTCCCACCGAACATATTCAGCCCGATCATCGGCAAACTCAACTTCATAGGACTCAGGTACTGTCAAAGTAGGCTGATAGGTTGCCGACCAAATGTGGTCTCTCTTTAGATCCTTTAGGTAGAAGAACATACCCCACTGATCTTGAATGCTATCTCGCCTAAAGCGAGATAGAGCGATATCTTCCCACCGACTATAACCTGATCCTGATGTAGTTAGCATCAGAGAATAGGCGCCATTAGAAGCTAAGAAAACATCCATTTGCTTTAGATCAGCTAAGGCAAATCGGCGAGTTACCACCGGACCACTGGGCCTGGGTGATGGAGCTGTCAATATCGTATCCTCCTTTGGTTCTATTGTCTGGATGTGCCTGGGTAAACGCTCCTGCAGAAGTAGATCTGTTGCCTGTACATACGGATCATCATGGAAACGCCGCCGCATAGTGTTGTTGTGTAAGTAATTATCTAGCGACAAAAGACTCATCCCCAAATGATGGGCCATATACATCCGCACAATGCTCCCATCAAGATCCCGTGATACCCGATCGGGAGTGAAGTCAATTGCTTCATACATCCCGTATGTCCCGTTCAGGCCCAGCTTAGCCAAGGCCTTCAGGTTCTCACATGCCTCCGCGGGATTGACCATTAGGGCCAGGAAGGTAGCATAGGGTGCGATCACTAGATCACGGGCTAACCCCCGCTTAAGTCCAAGACTGGGCACACCAAAGGCCTGGTATTGATAGTTTAACTGCACGTTCAGGGCACTAAAGGCACACTCTGATATGCCCCACGGCACCCGATATTTGCGCCCATATTCTATTTGCTCCCTTACAGCAACAACCAATGCCTCCGCCAGCAGAGTATCGGAATAGGACTGCATGACCAAAAGAGGCATTAGGTACTCAAACATGGTTCCACTCCAGGAAACAAGGGTATAGCTATCACCGGCCTTGACCGTGGCCCTACCCAGCTGGAACCAGTGCTTCTGTGGCACATCACCTTTGGCAATAGCCACGAAACTGGCCTGCCGGGCTTCAGAGGCCAAAAGATCATAGTGGGATCGTGTCAAGCGCTCTTCATCTAGGCTATACCCGATGGAAAACATCTGACGTTTTTCGTTGTAAAGGTGTCTAAAGTCAGTGGCGGCAACTAGGCCCTGGAGGGTATTCGCCAACTGATAGCATTGCTCTGTCCAATCTAGCGCTAGATCACAAGATTGGCGTAGAGCTTGCATAAGATCCTCTAGCCAAGCTAGAGACTCTGCTTGCCCCTTATGGAGTGTTCCATTTCCGCCTCCTCCGACTAAGGAGATCAGTTGCTCAAGTTCCCCCTCAACCATCTTATATAGACTAGGTAACTCCACTAGTGATGCCTTAGTATCTAGTACTTTGAGGATAGAGACCCAATGTTGCTGACCTTCTGACCCTAGGGAGTGTTCCAGGGCATCAGTTGGTATTTTGACCAGCAGGGGCACCCAAGGATATGTCGTCTCGATTTCTCGCCGGTAAGTAGCAATCATGTCCACCAAGCGTAAGGTCCAGGATTGACGAGACTTGGCCGTATGCTTCTGGGCCCGTTCTACCATAATGATATGGCCTAATCGTTCCTCTAGATTCTTTAAGGCAAGAAAGCCCCAAACCGCCGCTGGAAGAGACCGGTTCATGGCTGATTCGGTGGCCTGGGCCTCCCTGCCAAACTGTACCATAGCCTCCTGGGAACGATGCACATCTCCCCTTACTTCAGAACTCATCAGGGTAAAGGTATCAGTAAGACCCGCTTGCCACCGCCCTAGGTCCAGGAGGGGTTCTGTCAAGACCTCCAGCAGCCCTTGCCTTAAAGCAATCAAGTAGCCCACTAAGTTGCCACTGTCTACAGTGGAGATGTAAAATGGTCGCAAAGGCTTCAAGGTGCGGGTATCATACCAGTTATAGAGATGTCCGTGCCATTTCTCCAGCCGTTCTATACTCGCTAGGCTCGCCCTAACCCGACTCAAAACCTCTCCGATGCTGATATAACCTAGATCTCGAGCGGCTAGGATTGACAAGAGATATAGCCCAATGTTGGTGGGCGAAGTCCTGTGGGCAGTTGACATCTTGGGAGCTTCCTGATGATGGTCAGGTGGTAGATGGTTGTCCTCCTCGCCGACAAAATCCTCGAAATATCGCCAGATTTGCCTGGCATATAGCCGTAGCTGCCTCTTGTCCTCGCTGGCTAGATCAACTTGTTTGGTGGTAATGGGTTGACTTATTGCATTTGCTATCCACGGTGAGATGAGCCAAAGCACAGTCAAAGGCGCGGCCCACGTAAGATTAGTCGGCTTAATTAGCCTAACTGCTCCCAGGAAGAAAAGCCCCCAAGCTTGAGCTGGCCACATACGCAGCCAATAGGCCCGCCACCCCGAAGACAGCCGCTCCTCAAGATCAGCAGCTGTCACCCATTCAAGAAAATGGCGGCGAGTGAAACGCAATCTGATAACGGTGCGTAAAGCAGCATCCACCATCAAGTATGCTTGGTAAGGCAAAAAGGCTAGGGACAGAAAGGCTTGCCAGAGTTGTTTTCGGGAACCCGATACCATGGTCCATACATGGCCTAAGAAGCGATTGCCCCGAGGGCAGCCGAGAGTACCGCTTATCACCATGGTGATCCAAGGAAAGAGAAGCACTAAGGCGGCAAGACCTATGTAGAAAAGAGGTGGCCCGGAAAAGATGGTCAACCCAAAGAGAATCATCAGTATCAATGCCGGGGATACAAGGCTTCTGCGCAGATTATCTGCGATCTTCCATCGAGACAGTCCAGATAAGGGGTTAGCTTCTGTAATATCTCCTCCCACTCCACTGGCGACAGTTCCAAAAAGCCAGGGTAGAAGCTGCCAGTCACCCCTCACCCAGCGGTGTAGGCGCAGGGCATAGGCATCATATCTAGCTGGATACCCATCTACTAGTTCAATGTCAGTAGTTAGCCCAGCCCGAATGTAGGAGCCTTCGAGGAGATCATGACTCAGGATAGCATTGTCCGGCAGCCGTTCCCCTAAGATAGCATTGAAGGTATCGACATGGTAGATGCCTTTGCCAGTGTAGATTCCTTCTCCAAAAAGGTCCTGATAGACATCAGAGACTGCGGTTGTATAGGGATCTACACCACCATCACCGGCAAACACCTTCGTAAAAAAGCTGCGGGCGGCAGAAGTTGCCACAATATTGATCCGGGGTTGGAGCAAACCATAGCCTCGAATGATGCTGCGGTTAGCCAGATCTACAACTGGTCGATTCAGCGGATGAATCTGAGTTCCCACTAGGCGCCGGGCTGCCTGTCGGGGAAGACCGGTATCGGCATCTAGGGTAATCACATGCTGGATATTAAGAAGACAACTAGGCAGTCCATCAACAACATAGGTGGTGTCCTTTGCTCCCCTAAGTAAGCGATTAAACTCCTCTAGTTTCCCACGCTTCCGCTCCCAAGCCATATAGCAACCTTCCGACTGATTCCACAACCTAGGCCGATAGAAAAAGTGAAAGATGGGCCGATCCTTTGCGTATTCTCTGTTGAGTTCTTGGATTCTCTCTTCACTAGCTCGTACAATCTCCTGATCTTCGGGGAGCGATCCTTTAGAAGCATCGGCGAAATCCCCCAGCAGGGCGAAAAAGAGATTACTATCTTGATTAGCTAAGTAGTAAATCTCCAGTTGATTGATCAATTGCTGGGCTCGCCTTTTATCAGGTAAAAGTGCCGGGATGACTACGATGGTAGCATGTTCTTCCGGGATGCCATGTTTTAACTCACATTTAGGAAGGATGCGGGGTGGCACTACAGCAGTAATAAACCCATGTACAGTCCGCAC
This sequence comes from Bacillota bacterium, assembly GCA_012518315.1. GTDB lineage: Bacteria > Bacillota > Limnochordia > DTU087 > DTU087 > JAAYSL01. The sequence continues at coordinate 9,536 of JAAYSL010000036.1, forward strand.
TACCAGATCGCTTGCTAAGATCACGGTGGCTAAGAATCCAAGGGGGGCACCTATCATGGTGCCGTAACCCCCATAGCTGTAGAGCACACCAGTTATGGCAAGTGATAGGAGGCCTATGGAACCAAGATACAGTGGAAAACGGTGGCCCCAGACCATCCTTTGCAGTCGGTGCCACCAAGAGATCGGTTGACCTAACTCAGAAAGCAGCTGCCCCTGGCCATCATCAGTTAAGTAATAGCCTACATGGCGCTTCCAGAATTCGGAGCTATCAGAGGGTACATTTCTAGCACATGCAATCGCCTGCCTGGCTACCTGAAGCTCAGAGACCCCTAGCGAGCGAGCAATTTTCTCCACCCGATGCCTGTACATATCTCGGCTGGCGCTATCCATGGCTGGATAGGTCCCATCGGGATCGGTTTGCAGAATCCTTTCCACCTGGCTTAATCGTTCGAAGGACTCACTCCAGTCTAAGGCAGCTAATCCCCGAAGGCTATTTATGGCATTTCTTACCGATATCTCCCGAGCTGATTGCCTTTGATGCTCTAGATGTACTATCTCATCGGCAGTGGTGCCAATAGCCGCCAAACGCCGATCAAGCCAAGCACTAAGTGGAGCAGCATCAGCCCCCTCATTGCGTAACCGGTAAAGTAGCTCTGTAGCAAAAGTAGCATTGACTCGCCGCAATGAGCGGGCTCTTATTGCCAGAAGCTCCTGCAGATCCACTTGTCGTGAACGGGTCTCCTGCAAGAGACTATCTAGCCAGGCACCAGCTCTTTGTCTCTCCCTTTGAGTTTTTTGCACCTGCAGGGCTAGGTGTTTGAGATTCTCGGTAAGGCCTACTCGGATAAAGGTAGGTATAGCCCAGATCTCACCAATAGATAAGGGTGATACAGACTGATAAGCCCCGAAGAACCGCTCGATGGTCTCGGTGTCCAGATGTCCGTCGGAATGGGAGATCAGATCAAGGGCCAAAGCATAGACCCGGGGATAGCCCTGCAGGCGGCTATTGGTTAGCTTGGGGAGCTCCCGATAGTATCCTGGAGGCATACCTCCCTTGATATCCCGGATACTCCCACTAATGACATAGAAATTGTCTAACAGCCATTCACCGGCAGGAGAGGGGCTGTAGCCTTCCCGTACCACTCGGGCCATTTGTGCATATACACTTTTTAATACTTTACCGGCTACTTCAGGGTCCGGTAAGCGCCTACCCTTAGTGTGGGCCTCACTGGTGATCCGATGCCGGGTTGCCAGCTCCCGAGCATGCTGCTCTAATTCAGTAATTCCCAGGAGGGCATCGGTTATGGGTTCAACTGGTAGTGGTCGCTGCACGATCTGACGTACCCTCAGCACACCTACCCCCAATATGATAAGAGCAGCAAGCAAGGAGACGTTCGCCAACATCGAGATTGTACCTCCATCAATATGCCGACCCTGATGGCCAGGCCCGCGGTCTAGCCTAGTCGGCGGCCGAGTATTTGGAGGCAACCCAGGGGATAAGTACCTTGAATGGCTCCCAGGGTATGCCGACTACTAGTCTTTCACAATCCTCGGGTGATTAAACCTTCGACTCGTTTGACTTCCATGGGGAAGAGAGATTTGGTATAGGCAGAATGTCTACTGGACTATCTAATTAGACAGAGAAATCGAACCAGGGTAGTAGAGTGGAAAGATCCACTTGACCCTCTAGCAGCTGCTCCATGTGGTAAGCATCCCGGATGGGCTGGGCCAAGAATAGCTTCGTGGCACGTTTCCGTCCCATTCCGGGAAGGGCTGCCAGTTGGGCTACACTAGCCTGATTGACATAGAACGGAGTGGGTAAGGCAGTAACAGAACGATAGCCATGGTCGATTACCCGAGTATTGAGGATCTTGCCTAATGGTTCTTCACCCGGGATCCCGACAAGAATAGGATAGCTCCCTAGCTGTCTACCAAAACTAATCTGACCCTTGACTTCTTCAATATGTACATCGGTTAGGACTGTACCTGTTGGAAAGACTTTGCGTAGCATAGGCTTATTGATCTCTTCATTGACTTTATCTTTGTAGCCTTGAAAACGATGAGCGGAAATACGTGTAGGCTTGTATCCTCCTAAGGTGAGCACCTGGCGGATATTGATCCGGCGCACGAGGAGATTCTCATCTAATAATCCTTGCAGGTAGCGGAAATTGAGCTCCATAGTCTCCGGTCTTTCACCTATGAGCCCATGAAGGAGATTAAGACCTGGCAAAAGCCGGGGAATGCCGTCTTGACGGCGGCCACCAATTTGGTTCATTAGCCGGATAGCTTGTAAAGTCTCTTCTGGAGATGTTTCTACCCGGTTGGCGGCTAGCACTACCGGATCTGCCGATTCTAGCCCAAAAGCCGCTACATCACCGGGAGTGTTGTATCGGCAGATGGTCTCTATGATGGCTTCTGCCGCCTTTGGATCCCGCATGATACTAGCGGGGTTGGCATTGTCCATATGCAAGACTTCTAGATCCGGTGCCACCTGCCTAATCCCTTGATAAAGATCCCGGATCACCCGAGGTTCGGGATAAAGCTGACCATCCCGAAGGCTAGCTCCATATAGAAACAGATCAGACTGACACCCTAGCCGGTAATACCGATTGCCAAGGCGAGCAAGGGCTTCAACCTCTGCCACTACATCTGTAACCTGCCTCTGGTAACGTATTCGTTTTCGTCCTTCACTGCAAAAAGCACAGTTCTCTTGCCGGGGACAGCCCCGAAAAGTCTCCAGCTCACAGACGATATATGGGAAGGATGGATGGTGCCCGGTCAGCTCTGCCCCTAGGATAGCAAACTGAGCTATGCGCTGGGTCCACTCATCACTACCTATGTCTGGAACGGGCCTGTCACCAAGGATTTCCTGCAAAGAAATAGCAGCGATCTCACCACACGTCAGACTGACGCCAGGAATCCCTTCCTGGCAAAGGACTATAGGACCACCTAAAATCAAGGGGGTTGGTTGGATAGCCAAGCCCAACTCGGTGATCTCCCGAGTAGAAATAGGTCTGCCTCCAAGGTAGCGGCCGGGAACCGTTGCCCCCGCGATAATCACTACGGCATCAGCACTACGGGCAACATCTAGATATGCATCTTGGGCCAGACGTATTTGATCGATGGTTGCATAGGTGATATTGTCCGGTTCTATACCCAGATCCAGCAAAGCACCATAGGCATAACGAATATGGGGAGATATGTAGGGTGGTACTCCCAGGCAGGATGGTTCGTCAAGGTAACCATCGATTAACAAAATCTTCAAGGTGGCTGGCTTTTTGGCCCGTATTGACATCAAACTCATTTATATCGGCTCTCATAAAGCAGGGGATCATATGGTGCTCTTCTCCCCGGACAGTTTTCCCGGGCACACAACTGACAGTTCTCAAAGGTAATCTCGGTGGCAAATCGAATCCCCGAGATGGACTTGGTAGGTATCATTAGATAGCTATCTGTAAGCTCCACTCCAATGGCCTCTTGGGGGTCTCCCAATAGGTTAAAGAGCTTCCGTTGTTCACTAATAGGCCAATCTTCCAGTGAACCTGGATTCATGACCGCGGTAGTGCCCAAACTGTAGGCTGATACCAACCGAGCCGTAAAATCCCGAAAGGCTGCTGCCAATATCACTTCTTTGATCTTATCTGCCCAGTACTCTTCTAACATTCCCTCCACAGTCATTGACCATTCATCTAGTTCTGTGCCACAGGTCACGACATAGGGAAAAACTCGATGTACTCCATCCATATTTATCCTTAGAATGCGACTATCGAAGCGGATACCATCGATGGTTACATGCTGTTCACCGGTATCCTCAATGAAAGCCTGTTTATACATGGCCTTAGGTCTACCTATAGCCACGGCAGCTTCCACCAGGGCAAGGACACTCTTGCCATCAGAGCTAGCCCCATCTACTCTTAAGGTTTTCAAGAGCCCATCTGTGTTAACATCGAATTTGAGATCGGCTATAACAACTGGCTCCAATTGGACTCCCCCTC
>JAAYSL010000255.1 GCA_012518315.1 Bacillota bacterium
CCAGGCTACCGGCAAGTATGGGTTTGCTTTTAAGACCTCTGGTTGGGGCAACTATGGCCCTATGAGGATCTTCCAGAGCCATGACCTAGACATATTCCAGGATGGCAACATAAACCTGGCTTCCGATGAAGCTGTGGAGATCTTAGAAAAGTGGGTATGGGCATACCAGAACGGTGGAATTCCACCAGAGGCCACTACAGGTGTCTCAAGAGATGATTTGAACTGGTTCCTAGAAGAGCGGGCCGCCATGGTTATGCTAGGTGGATGGATCTGCCGCTATTTTCCGCCTTCCTTCACCGAGGAGCGGCTTGGAGTCACCTTACAACCTAGGGGAAGAAGTGGGAAGGTTTGGGGAAGTCCATATAATTGGTGGTCCGTCTCTGCTGGATCAAAGCACCCCAAGGAAGCAGTTGATTTTGCCATATTCCTAGCCACTGACCCGGGAGTGGTAGTAGCGTGGACGAAGGCTGTTGGGGCTATTATCCCCATGAGCAAAGCCGCCTTTGAGGATCCATACTTCACCGCTGCTCCCCAGACTTGGGCGGAGAAGGCAAGAGGTGTTCAGGCAGAAATGCAAATGAATTGGCCTGTGATGCCCAACGTTCCTTTGGTATCAAATTGGGTAGAGCTAAAGACCATCCTCAAAGAAAAGGTGGACCAGGCCTTTGCTGGACAAATCACTGCACGGAAAGCCCTAGAAGAAGCAGAGAAAGAATGGGAGTTAGTGTTGGGCTACTAAAGCAACTGCCAGGCGGCATCAAGCCGCCTGGCTCCACTGTCCTGTGGGAAACTGAAGCGATGGAGAGTTAGAGGTGAGATATTTTGAGTGAACGGCGCAAACGCCTTTCCGAGACCTTGAAAGCATATGCGTTTCTGGCCCCTTCTGCGTTGTTTTGGCTTGTTTTTTTCTTTATACCAGTCATTTGGCTGATCCAGTATTCTTTCTATGATTTCCAGTTTACTACTGCATCAAAGTTCATTGGTACAGGATACTATGCCCGCCTATTCCGGGACGGAGTATTCCAACGGGCTCTGTTAAACACTTTTAAATATGCTATTATCCAAGTCCCTTCTGTCGTATTGATTTCCTTCATTTTGGCGAACCTAATTAACCAAACAGTGAGGGGAATCACGCTCTTTCGGTTGATTTATTATATACCAGTGGTTACGTCCATGGTAATCGTTGGTACTACATGGAGGTGGATGTACCAAACCGATGGGTTGTTAAATGCCATGTTAAAGTCCATGGGGCTTTCGGGTGTCGCATGGTTGACTAATCCCAGAGCAGCACTTCCCTCTGTAGCAGGAGTCGGTGTGTGGAAATCAGCAGGCTATTTCATGATGCTCTATTTTGCTGGCTTGCAGTCCATTCCCAATGAACTTTTCGAGGCAGCGGTCATCGATGGAGCCAATTGGTTTCAAAGGATAATCCATATCACAATTCCACAGGTTAAGCGGTTTACAGTTATGATTGTGCTATTGGCTTTTATCGAAGCCTTGCAGGTATTCTCAACTGTTATGGTTATGACAGAGGGTGGGCCGGGCGGAGCCACCGATGTAGTTTCTTTCTTTGTGTATCGTCAAGCTTTTCAATTCTTGAAATTCGGTTATGCCAATGCCGCTGCCATGATACTTTTGGTCGTAACCGCTTTGGCTTCAGTAGTCTATTTTTATGTAGTTTTGGGGAGGGGTCAAAGTGAAGACCTATAGCTATCGAAAATGGCTCATGAAGATAATGGCATACATTCCCCTGCTATTTTTCGCGGCGGTTTTCCTGGTCCCGTTCCTGTGGCTTATTTCGACGTCCTTCAAGTCTTTAGAGGATCCGTTATTTACGATTCCCATTGAGTTTTTGCCGAGAAATCCAACTTTAGATAACTTCCGCCATGCTCTGGGGCTTCTGAGATTCTGGCCTAGTACTTTCAATAGTTTCCTGTTTTCTGCAGTTACCGTAGTACTTACCGTCTTCCTTTGTTCCACAGCAGGATATCCCTTGGCTAGAATGGATTTCACGGGAAAGAATGTAGTGTTTGGTCTCTTTTTATCTAATCTGATGATCCCTTTTCACGTAATTATGGTACCCCTGTATCTTATGGTACTGCGACTTGGTATTAATGACTCGTATTTGGGCTTGATTCTCCCTATGGCTTTTCAATCCTTTGGAATCTATCTAATGAGGCAGTCCTTTGCTTCGATTCCTAAGGAGCTAGAAGAGGCGGCTCGCATCGATGGATGTGGAGACTTCCGGATATGGGGCACGATATTCATGCCCTTGGTGAAGCCTAGTCTGACCGCATTATCCATCATAGTGTTTGTCTGGCAGTGGAATAATTTCATCTGGCCTTTGATTACTCTTAGAAGCAGAGAGTTGTTTCCACTCCAATTAATGCTCATTGGGCTAACTTCAGGAATGTTCTCTGCCAATTGGAGATACGTATGTGCTGCAGCTACTCTATCTATGATGCCACTACTCATTTTTTTCATGGTATTTCAACGGTACTTCCTGGAAGGCGGTACTGCTGGGGCACTTAAGGGGTAGAATCTGACTTGCCCGCAGGTTGGGTAGAGGTCAACCCTAATGATCAGGAGGTTAGCTCATGGATAGACTGGCCAATAGAGAATACCGCAACGATGGCTTTAAGAGGGCGGCCATTGCACGGTTTACTCCTAAGAATGAGTATGGCTCCATGGATGGAAGGCAGGATCTAGCCCACATATCTCGGGGAGCAATGGTGCGGGTGGATAGCTTTCTTACTACCACCAATACCGGTAATTGGCAGGAGATCTATGCACCGGTCGCAGTAGCGGGTACATATAGGCTAGAGGAAGAGCCGATAGACCTACCAGTCCTTGTGAGGCTGCGAGAAAAATACCAGTTGGAAGGAAAACTTGCAGGCAGTGGGCTAGACTTCGAAAGGCTAGTCCCGCTTCGGACTTGGATAAAGAGCCTTTGGAAACATGGCTTGCCGTTTCGCCAGCCATATTGGAATGCGGAACAGATAATATATCGGGCTATTAATGCCAAAGAGCAGTTTCATTGTGTACATTATAGTGTGGCTTTCCTGCAGTGTGCTAGAAGCTTAGGATATCATGTGCGGTTGGTCAATTTGCATAGAGCGGTTGTGGAAGATTGTCCTCCAGGTAGGGAATTCGAGCATAAACCTAAATGCAGTGAGCATGTGGTTGTGGAAATATGGTCAAATGATCTTGGCAAGTGGATTGTCTTTGACGTAGATTATGATTGCCATTATATGGCCTATGGAGAATACCTGAACGCTAAGGAGCTCCATGATGCTAAGATTTCCGGTGCTACGGATTCAGTTCAGATCCTCGGAGGACCATATACAGCAGAGAAAATGCAAGACCAGACTCTAGAAGACCGACTGGGCTTGTATGCTCACTTTTCTGTATACTTGCGGAACAACTTCTTGGTAGACGAGGAAAGCCCTGTACGGATAGTACACTATGTAGACGAAAGCACCTCTCCCATCCTGTGGTGGTTTGGTGATGATATGATCCCCAGGCCAGACTTAATGGGGCCCATCCATGTGGCCAAACCATACAAAGACTATACTCCGGTTCTCAATGATGGTCGCCTGGATACTGCCTGGGCATCGTCAGATGCGGTCTCAGAGCACTGGGCACAAGTTGAATGGGCTCAGGCGGTTGATGCTACAGATGTGGTAATTCACTGGGCTGATCGTGGCATTGCCTTCCGGACTTCTAGGCGGTATGACGTGGAGATAAAGGGCCCTGATGGCTGGAAGTTGGTGCAGGAGGGTACTGAAAATGGGGAGAAACCTTGGAGCCACCATACATTCCCGCGGCAGAAGATCCTGGCTTTAAAAGTACGACAGCTCCCCGGTGGTGGTCACTTCGAGTACCCAAATCGGCTGTGGCTTAGGCAGATCCAAGTCTTCTAAAGTGGCCCTTTGATTACTAGAAAGAGTATATCACCTTGACTGACGTCATAATAATGGCCATGCTGCCGACAATCAATAAGTCAGATTATGTTCTTTAACTATGATGAAGAGGGTGAACTGATTGGGAAATGTAGTAAAAGAGAAGATCAAGCAGGGAATACCGGCCATTGGTCATTGGCTGAGTCTGCCTTGTAGTGCAGTTGCCGAGTTGCTGGCAGATATCGGTATGGATTGGCTACTGATAGACACGGAACACTCTCCCACAGATTATGAGACCCTAGAAGACATCATCCGGGCTATGAAGGGAACAGATGTTATTCCCTTGGTGAGAGTGGCAGGCAATGATCCCATACTAATCAAGAAAGCACTAGATCGGGGTGCCTACGGAGTTATCGTACCCTTAGTGAATACACCGGAGGATGCAGCCAGAGCGGTCGCTGCAGCCAAGTATCCCCCGGAGGGGATAAGGGGAGTTGCCGGAACTAGAGTTTCAGGATGGGGTAAAAATCTCAGTAAATATTTCGCCAAGTGGAATCATGATGGGCTTGTGATACTTCAGATTGAGACGGCCCAGGCACTAGAAAATGTGGAAAAGATCGCTGCAATCCCAGGGGTCGATGTGCTGTTTATTGGACCAGCGGACCTATCAGCTAATCTAGGGGTCTTTCAGCAGTTTGACCACCCTAAGTTCATCGACGCGGTAGACCGGATCAAGGCCGCCGCTTGTGAGAATGGCATAGCCACCGGTTATATGGCTAGTGGTGCTGAGTCTGTCTTGGCTAAGGTCGATGAGGGATTCAAGTTTATTGCCGTCGGGACAGATGCACGGCTTTTGGCAGAAGCAGCCGATACAACCTATAGGGCTATTAGTGAGGGCCTGACCAAGCGAGAGAAAGATGATCTGATTGCATAGTAGCGGATTATCGCAGTCGCTCAATAAGGGAAGTGAGACCCATGTATGACAAGGAAGATATGTTGCCCAAAGCCACATTCTTTGTGTATCCCTGGGATATACATGACGAAGGTATCGGTTTAGCACTGAAGAATATTCAAGGCTGCGGAATTGATGGTTTGGAGCTTGCAGTGAGTTATCATATCGGTACTTATGTACTACCTCGTAATCCAAAGCGGTTTGCCTATTCTGGTAACCACGGGGCCTTGTATTTTCAACCCGATCGTGCTCTTTACTCAAAGACTAGTATTGAGCCAGTGGTAGCGGATGTTGTAGAGGGACCGGACTATCTAACTCAGATATTGGGTGCTGCTCGGGAAAACGGAATGAAGACAACTGCCTGGGTGGTTTATTGCTATAATCACCAACTAGCGCGAAATGTGAAAGCTGGTAAAGTAAATGTCTTTGGTGATCCAGACCACGGGCAACTATGTGTTGCCAATACCGACGTCAGGGAGTACTGTACGGCTCTGACCAAAGACGTGGTAGACAATTACTCCTTTGATGGTATATTCGTGGAGTCGCTGGACTACATGCCCTTTGGTTATGGGTTTCTCAATCCGAAGGTTGCAGTACGATTCCCGACGGAAGTAAGCTTGCTTTTGGGATTGTGCTTTTGCGAATACTGTCAACAGGCAGCTTCACGACAGGGTGTTGATGTCGATCGGTTTATGAGTGGGCTTCAGGAGTGGATACGAGAGTATTGCCGGAAGCTTCCGGACATGATCCCTTCGCCGGAGATGGTGGCTGTACAGATTCAGGAGGTTTTCGGGGAAGAGCTTGCAGCTTACCTCAAGGCTAGGCGAGAAACCGCTACTTCATTGCTGGAGAACAACATCTCCCTAGCCCGTCAAGTCGGTAAGCATGTGGCTATTGGAGGGATCGTAGAGTCAGATCCGAGAGTAACGGGAATAGATGTTCAGCGAACCCGACAGCTGTTCGATAGAGTGTTCATTACGGTGCCTCAAGACCCAACCCGTGAAATACTGAGAGCCAAGATTGAAAAAGCTAAGGATAATCTGGCCCCGAGCACAGAGATTTATGCCTTGGTCTCACCAAGTTTGTTTGACTCAGAGCAGTCTTTTGGGGAAACGCTGTATCTACTGAAGGGCGATGGCGTTGATCGGTTTGGCTTCTATAACTATGGCATTTTAACTGAGCGGCATCTCCATTGGATAGCTAATACGTGTCATTTGTGGAGATGAAGAGGGCTAGTTCGAAGACGCATCTTTCAACCTTAGATTTCGCAAGTAAACCAAAATCCACGTTGAACAAGGCGACAAAGTCTTTGCCGAACGTACGGAGACCTGCCGCCTTGCGGTATCACAGTATACAAGCATACTAGGAGGCTCTTCAAATGCTTATTAGGCCTTGGCAAGAACTATTCTATGAACGGCTGCAGGTCAAAATATATGAAAGTGAAGGTGATTTAGGGAGGGCTGCCGCCGATCTTACTAGCCAAATCACTAAGGCTATGCTCTCTAGTCAAGAAACAGTCAGAGTCATGTTCTCCACTGGGGCATCGCAATTCTCATTTGTAGATGGGCTAAAGGTGCAAAACATCGATTGGAGGAGAATCGCCGCCTTCCATTTGGACGAATATGAAGGAATCGATGAAACCCACCCAGCCAGTTTTCGACTATGGTTAAAGACCCGAATTGAAGAAACTTTTAAGCCTGGTGCTTTTTACTATATTGAAGGGGATGCACCAGATGCCGAAGCAGAATGCCAAAGGTATGCCCGATTACTAGAGGAAAATCCGATTGACTTAGGCTTTATAGGGATAGGCGAAAATGGCCATATCGCCTTTAACGATCCCCCGGTAGCCGATTTTGCTGATCCTGTAAAGGTAAAAGTTGTGGAACTGGACGAAATGTGTCGTAGGCAACAGGTCGGGGAAGGGTGGTTTCCTACCATTGATGATGTTCCCCGCCGCGCCCTTAGTTTGACAGTCCCAGCTATTATGGAATGCACACAAATAATATCAGTAGTTCCCGATGGCCGTAAAGCCAATGCCGTACAACAGGCCTTAGAAGGTCCGATTTCTACAACCTGCCCCGCATCCATCCTCCGGACTCACCCAAATGCAACCCTTTTCTTAGATAAGAATTCGGCTAGTAAGTTGGCAGCTCTAGCCAGGTAGATACTGGATTTTCAGTAAAAAATCAGCCGGTTCCACTTTTCTCGCATACCGTACGCCTCATATTAAGAATACTTGCGAAACCGGGTCTAGAGTGTTTGGAGTAAGGACATTTCCAAGCATGAGATAGATGTGGTATAGTAAAACTTGAAAAGAAGACACGGGAACCTACTTCAGCTCAACCGGAAAGGATGAGCACTGTGCTGACCTTACTGCGAAGATTATTCGATACCAATACCAAGGAGCTAAAGCGGCTGCAGGAGCAGGTGGAGGTTATTAATCATTGGGAACCAGAGATGCAGCGCCTATCTGACCTGGAGCTACGGGTGAAAACCGGGGAGTTTCGGGCACGCCTGGCCCGGGGAGCTACTTTAGAGGAGCTTTTGCCTGAAGCCTTTGCCGTTGTTAGAGAAGCGGCTCGTAGAACCGTACAAATGCGCCACTTTGATGTACAGCTAATGGGTGGTATTGTACTACATGAAGGTCGCATCGCCGAGATGAAAACCGGGGAAGGCAAGACATTGGCAGCTACCTTACCAGTCTACCTAAATGCCTTGGAGGGTAAAGGCGTCCATGTGGTAACTGTCAATGATTACCTGGCTAAGCGGGATGCCGAATGGATGGGGGCAATTTACTCATTTCTAGGACTATCCGTGGGAGTCATCGTCCATGGCCTCGATTTTGACCAGCGCCGTGAGGCGTATAATGCTGATGTTACCTATGGCACCAATAATGAATTTGGCTTTGATTACCTAAGGGATAATATGGTGCTTTATGCAGAGCAGATGGTGCAGCGCCCTTTGCATTATGCCATCGTAGATGAGGTGGATAGTATTCTCATCGATGAGGCTCGTACACCTTTGATTATCTCAGGCCCATCGGAAGAGGCACCGGAGCTGTATTATCGATTTGCTCAGATCGTTCCCAAGCTTAAGGCGGATATGCACTACACTGTTGATGAGAAAGCCAAGACTGTGGCCCTAACAGAAGAGGGTGTGCAAAGAGTTGAGGCAATGCTCTCGATTGATAATCTCTTTGATGAGGAGCATTTCCAATATAATCACTACCTCAATCAGGCCTTAAAGGCGGCAACCCTGTTTCGCAAGGATAGGGACTATGTCGTCAAAGATGGTGAAGTGATTATTGTCGACGAGTTTACTGGGCGTTTGATGCATGGCCGCCGCTATAGTGATGGGCTACATCAAGATATTGAGGCTCGGGAGAACGTGAAGATCGAGCGGGAGAGCCAGACACTAGCCTCCATCACCTTCCAGAACTATTTTCGTATGTATGAGAAGCTAGCGGGCATGACTGGTACGGCCGCCACAGAGGAAGCTGAGTTCCAGAAAATTTACGGTATGGATGTGGTGGTGATCCCCACCCATAAACCGATGATCCGCATCGATCACCCTGACGCCGTATATAGGACGGCGAAGGCAAAATTCGAGGCGATCGTAGAGGAAGTATGCCAGCTACATGCCAAAGGACAGCCGGTATTGGTAGGAACTATTTCCATTGAAAAATCCGAGATGTTGAGCCAGATGCTTAAAGCACGGGGCATCCCTCACTCGGTTCTTAACGCCAAATACCACGAGAAGGAAGCAGAAATCGTCAAAGAGGCTGGCCAGATGGGGGTTGTAACCATTGCCACCAATATGGCTGGTCGTGGTACAGATATTGTTTTAGGGGAAGGTGTGAATGAACTAGGAGGCCTTTTTATCATCGGCAGTGAGCGCCATGAAAGCCGCCGCATAGATAATCAGTTGCGGGGGAGATCCGGTCGGCAGGGTGATGCTGGTTCTTCGCGGTTCTATGTTTCTTTAGAAGATGATTTGATGCGGTTATTTGGTTCTGAACGAGTGGCAAGCCTTATGGATCGCCTAGGCTGGGAGGAGAATGATGCCATCGAGCACCCCCAGATTAGTCGGGCCATCGAAAGTGCGCAAAAGAAGCTAGAGGCCTATCATTTCGATATCCGCAAACAGGTATTGGAATATGATGATGTCATGAGTCAGCAGCGGGAGACTATTTATAGTCAGCGTCGTAAGGTGCTAGAGCGACAAGATCTCCAGGAGAACATCTATGACATGCTGCGGCGACAGGTAGATAGCGCGCTAGATCTCTATGCCGATGAGAAAGTATTCCAGGAAGACTGGGATCTAGTTAGCCTCAATCAGCATTTAGCCGAGCTAACTCATCATACTATCGGGACAACGGTGGAAGAGCTGGCTGGAAAGAATAGAGAAGAACTACAGGAACTCTTACAGAACCGTGTGTTAGAGGCCTACCAGCAGCGGGAACAGGCCATTGGCTCAGAAGATATGCGGGAGCTGGAGCGGTTTCTCCTTTTGCGACAGATGGATAGCAAATGGATGGAAAACCTAAGAGCAATGGATGATCTGAGAGAAGGGATTGGACTTAGGGCATATGGACAGCGGGATCCCTTGCTAGAGTACAAATTCGAAGCCTACGAGATGTTCCAATCCATGATGGAAAAGATGCAGGAAGATGTGGTGCAACTGCTTTTCCGAGTGAGACTGGTTAGAGAGGAAGAGCGGCACCAGGAAGACCGTTTACGCCAGGCTGTGACCAACCGGGATGAGGATGGGAGTGTCAGGCAAAACCGCGGTGTCCAGCGGCGGGTAGTGAAGATTGGACGCAATGATCCCTGCCCATGTGGTAGTGGTAAGAAGTATAAGAAATGTTGTGGGAAATAATCGGGAGGAAGGAGATAGATAAGTGATCTGGGAAGTTGAGTTGCCAGAGCTAGAAGACGAGATAGGAGAACTAAGGGCAAAAGCCAAGGAAATGGGGGTCTATCTTTGACGTTGCTGGCCGGGAAGAACAGGTTAGCAAGTATGAAGAAGAGATGGCCCAAGCGGGATTCTGGGATGATCCCGAAGCTGCCCAGAAAGTGATCCAGAAACTCAATACCATCAAGAGGCCTTTAGCAGTTTGGCAAGAGCTTAGTGGGGATTTGGAGGATGTCCAGGTACTCCTAGAGCTGGGAGTGGCGGAAAATGATGAAGCAACTATAGCTGAGGTCAAGACCGAGCTGGGGGAGTTGTCTCGAAGGATGGAAGAGCTAGAGCTTACCACACTGCTTGGTGGCGAACATGATGGCAATAATGCTTATGTTTCCATCCATTCGGGGGCCGGGGGAACCGAGGCTCAGGATTGGGTTCAGATGCTCTTTAGAATGTACACTCGCTGGGCAGAGGAGCGTGGCTTCGAGACAGATATTATCGATCTGATGCCAGGCGATGAGGCTGGTATCAAGAATGCTACACTCCTCATCAAAGGTGAAAACGCCTATGGCTACTTGCGGGCAGAAAAAGGAGTTCACCGACTGGTCAGGATTTCTCCTTTTGATGCATCTGGACGAAGGCACACATCCTTTGCCTCCGTTGATGTGATTCCAGAAGTAAAGGATAATGGGGAGATTGAGATTGATCCCGGGGATCTTAGGATTGACACCTATAGGGCCAGTGGTGCCGGTGGTCAGCATGTAAATAAGACTGATTCCGCTGTACGCATTACTCATATACCTACTGGTATAGTGGTGCAGTGTCAGGGGGAACGGTCACAGCACTCCAACAGAGAACGGGCTATGCAGCTACTTCGGGCTCGCTTGCTAGAAAGGAAAATAGAGGAGCAGGAAGCAATGATGGAGGAATTGCGGGGCGAGCAAAGCGAGATCGCTTGGGGCAGTCAGATTCGCTCATATGTTTTCTGCCCATATACCATGGTCAAGGATCACCGTACAGAGTATGAGACAGGGAATGTACAGGCAGTTATGGATGGTGAGCTAGATCCGTTCATTCAAGCCTATCTCCGTTGGAACAAGCAGCGCAAGTAAGCTATCTAGTGATTGCGGCAGGGTTCTAGGGCCTTAGGCAGCTGCCGAGGAGGTTGCCAAAGATGCGTAAAGGAATTGTCTGGGCAGTAGTCGTTGTCCTCCTTGTGGGGTTAACTCAGGTTTTGCTACCCCCAGTTCTAGAAAGCCGGGTGGAGCGCTCACTACGGGAAAGGCTGACAGAAGCCGAATATCTGAAAGTAGATATCCAGGCATGGCCAGCACTGGCAAGTCTTTTAGGTCGCTTCCACATAATTCGCATCGATGCAAGAAGTCTTGTAGTGGACAAGTTGCCAGTGGAGGCTTTCCTGGTTGAAGGCCGAAAAGTCCGACTAAATACAGGGGCATTGTACCACAATGGTGAGCTCCTTGTGGAAAACGCGGCAGATTTACGGCTGACAGTGTTGCTGACAGAGGATAGTATCAACCAATATTTTTGGGAACAAGTCGATCCAGAAAAACGGTTTCAGATATCTCTTACGCCCCAAGGTGCAGTACTAGAGGGAACAGTCATCTTCTTCGGCCAGCAGCTAGACCTCACCTTGCGAGGCGTTTTTGAGATCCGTGACCAAACCCGGCTCATCTTCATGCCAGAAGCCTTGACAGTGGAAAATGTGGCAGTCCCCCAGATCTTGCTGACGAGTTTGGTGGAGGATAAGGCACTGATTATGGATTTGGCGGGACTACCGATACCTTTGGTGATTGATGAAATCCGACTGGAAACAGGGCAATTATATGCTTTTGGGCACTATGAGAAGTAGTTGGGAAGGGCGGTAACTGTGCAGAGATTGGCCTTGGTGCTGATTATGCTTGGGCTTGTAGCAGGGCTCTTGGTGGGTGGGCAGCGGCTAGCCTTGGAAGAAGACTTCCGGGCAGTGGAGCTATCGGTGGATCTTGATGATCTAATGGCTCTGGTAGATGGCGCTAACATAGGTGAGGCCCTGGATATCCTTGAGAAACTAGGCTGGGATATCGATAGCCTAGTAATCACTGTCTCTCCCTGGGAGAGGCGGGCACCAGATGAGCTCCGGGAATTGGCCTCGGCTATCAAGGATGCCGGTTACCCCGTGATTTTGAGAGTTGGCGGTGATGAAGAAGAGTTTTCCGGACATGATCAGAGACCATCCAGTGGATTGGGGCAGCCAGGTAATCCTCCTGGTGTAGAGGAATTAGCTGCTCTCGTCTCCTTAGTAGATCCCCAAGTAGTAATGTTTGGTGGCAGCCAGGTAGCAGGCTATCCCAGCGAAGTGGGTACGGTGGCTAGGCTACTTAGGGCATCTGATATCCGGTTCGGTTTACAGGAGTTTGCCCATCAATTGGGGGAAAAGGAGCTTGCCCATTTGGCCCCTATGCACATGGTTCGGGTACATACTATTTACCCCCGGGAGATGTCAAGATATGATGTCGAGAGCGCCAGGGCTCGTTTGCTTAGGGCAGTCAGGGAGCGCTCCTATCGTTTGCTTTATCTACGGCTTTGGCCCGGCGATCTGTCCACCAATACTGAGCTGGTTACGGGGTTAGAGACCTCGCTTAGAGAGACTGGTTATGCTAAGGGGCCTGCAGCGAGTTTACCACCATGGCAGATGGGCCTCGGGTGGTTTGGCATGGCGGTTTGTGGTTGGCTAGGAGCTGGACTAATGCTTTATCATGTTTTCCCCGGTCTTGCCCAGAGCCTAAAGGGTAGGTGGGCACTTGGTTGTCTAGTGTTGGTGGCCTTTGTCTTGCTTGTTCTTTATCTGCTTTATGATCAGTTACTTGCCAGGCAGGCCCTGGCTTTTCTCGTAGCAATTACCTTTCCTACCTTGGCTGTCATTCCCAAAGATTGGACAAAGATACGAAGATCCGCCGATGGAGATCAGTTTTGCGGGAAGAATGGCAAGCCACTATCGATCCCCCAGGCTGGATGGTCTGCCATTAGCTATAGTCTATATCACTTCGGTCGGGTAGTTGGCATAACTACCATCGGGGCAGCGGTGATGGTGGCCGCTCTGGGGGATTTTCGGTTCATGCTGAAGATCGCTGAGTTTCGGGGCGTGAAGGCCATGTTTGTCGTGCCTTTGCTCTTGGTTGGAATAGGGGCGATCCTGCACTCATTTAGCTTAGGTAAGCCATTGAGGGTGCGGCATAGATGGCGAAGGATGTCCCCTTGGGCCCGGATCATTGTGATAGTCGGCGGCCTTTTGGTCATTGTCGTCTATGTGGGCCGTACCGGCAATTTTATCATTCCAGTACCTACGCTGGAAATGCGACTGCGGGAGCTCTTGGAGAAGTTCTTTCCATTCAGGCCCAGGACAAAGGAGTTTCTCATTGGCCACCCTCTTTTGATTCTTGGGTTTGGTCTTTATGGGTGGGAATGGCAACGGGCAGGCTTAGTAGGCATAGTCTTAGGTACCATTGGCCAGATCTCTATTTTGAATACCTTTACCCATATTCATTCTCCTCTGTTAGCATCGATTTCCCGGTCGGTTTGGGGGCTATTACTTGGATCCGGGTTGGGCTTCTGCTTGCTTTATCTGGTGCTTCAATTGATTGGTAACCAGGCAGAGAGCAGGCCCCTTGATGATAATGGGCGGGGCCGGGCTATCCCTAACCCTCCGGTAAGGGAGTGATCCCATGCTACAAAAGCCCAGACAGACAGTCCTGATATCTGGTTACTATGGGTTTGGGAATTGTGGGGATGAGGCTGTTTTGGCCGGGATTATGGAGCAGCTAACCTCCCTTTGGCCCCAGGCTGACTATATAGTATTATCCGGTGATCCGGTTAGGACTGCCAGAGAACATGGTGTTAAGGCGATCCATCGCCACGATATAAAGGGCCTTTTGACGGCTTTGCGGGCCAGTACAGTGTTTGTTAGTGGTGGGGGGACTTTGCTTCAAGATGTGACCAGTTCCCGGTCATTGTATTACTATCTGTTTATGATCC
>JAAYSL010000037.1 GCA_012518315.1 Bacillota bacterium
CTTCCTAGGTTTGGGGATGGTGTTTTCGACTTTCTTTAGTTCCCTAAGAGTTATAGTGAATGTGCTTTTGGCAATCAACATGTTTTCATTAGCACTAAACTGTCGGCTTTCCGATTTCGGCCAAGTCGCCAGCCTATGGCGGAAAATCGTACTCATCTTGCTGATAATCTATGGTCTGGTTCCGCTGTTTGCCTTAACCTTGGGCACGATAGTGCTTCCAGATGAACCAGGCTTAGCTGCAGGCCTAGTGTTAATCTCAATTCTACCTGTGGCGATATCATCAGCTTTCTGGACTGAAACAACCAAAGGCAATCTTCCCCTCACGTTTTCTATCATATCCATAACTACACTGCTATCCGGCATACTAATCCCTACCCTCATGAAGCTGTATGTCGGAGAAGCCATTGAATTCAATGCTTCGGGACTAGTTACAGGCTTGAGCAAGACAGTCGTTGCTCCGGTCATCGGGGGTCTCGTAATACGCCACTACTTCGCTCATCCTGCCGAGGTGGCAAAACCCTATCTAGATGTCGGTGTTAGAATCTGCATGCTGGTAATCATCTCCGTTAATGCGGCGGTAATCATCCCTTATGTCCGAGGTATGGGATGGGAGCTAGTGGTGGTCATCGTGACCATACTTGTTCACATCTTAGCATCGTACCTCATCGGATATTCCTTTGCCTATCTTGCTTTCCCAACAGATCCTGATATGCGAATCTCGATTTCCTACATTAGTGGGATGAGAAATAACTCAGCAGGCATAGCTATCGCTCTAGCCTACTTCCCTCCCTTAGTGGCGGTTCCGGTAATCTTGAGCATCCTTCTTCAACAACCCGTAGCCGCTATCGCTAGGACCATTATAGAAAAAAGGCAGGGAGCATCCGAACAAGCTATTGGGGCAAACTAGCCCTTGCTGATATGGTCTTGAGCCCGTTTCCCGAATGGACAGTTTACCGCCGAAGGGCTACGAATCATGGAGGCTATGTGGTCGGACATCCATTCACCCATTGTCAAAATAACGACGACCGACGGGTCACCCCATCGGCCCTCATTTTCACCATGGAGGCGGGCATGCTGTACTACCAGTGACGACTCCCCGGACTGAAGTCGGAGGCTTCCCGGTTCATCTAGCCGGCTACTGCCGGACTATCCCCGATGGCCCCGCCCAGGCCTGAACGTTTTGGAATATTGATAGCAGCGTTGACATCTCGATAAGGGGTGTGCGCCTGTGCTCGTTAGCTAATTACCATACGGATCAACAGCATCCCGCAGTCCATCACCCAAGAAATTCAGGGCCAGAATTGTGCCTAGAATTACCACGCCCGGTGTCATGATCCACGGGTACTGACCTATGGTCTGAAGGTTACTTGCATTCCTAAGCAACACTCCCCAACTGACCATGGGAGGCTGAATGCCTAATCCCAAGAAGCTCAAGGAACTCTCAGCCAAAATCAGGTTAGGAATCGTCAACGTGAGAACTACGATGATGTGGCTGAGACAGTTGGGAATTATATGAGTAGCGATAATGTACATATCCTTCGCTCCCGCAGTCTTTGCCGCTAGAACGAAGTCTGCATCCCGATATGAAAGAACCTTACCCCTCACCTCTCTAGCTAGATAGGTCCATTGAACAAGAGTCATTACCACAACTACACCGATGAAGACTCCCATGGGCGGCCAATCAGACGGAATAGCGGCACTGAGAGCCATCATTAAAGGTAACTGAGGAAATAGCTGGAGCAACTCTACCAGCCTTTGGATAATGCTATCAACCTTCCCAGAGAAATAGCCCGAGATTCCCCCCATAAAAGAACCTATAACAGCACTAATCACTGCGCCCACCAGAGCAATGAAAATCGATACTCGCCCACCGTAGATGATCCTACTTAGTAGATCTCTTCCCAGGTGATCGGTGCCAAATAGGTAAAGGGTTCCTGGGTAGTCTACCCCAACAAAATGAAGATTCGAGCGAACCAAGCCAAACAATTCATAATCCCAGCTGCGGATGAAAAATCTTATCGGATATATTTGCTCGGGATTCTCGACATATACCCGCTGCCAAGTGAGCTCATCAACCGTTGCGGTTAAGCCATATACAAATGGACGCCAGTGAAACTTCCCGTCTGTATCAACAAAGTGAATCTTCTGGGGCGACATGAAAGCTTGCCTATACTCAGGATTGGCATAGTCATATGGCGCAAAGAACGGGGCGAAAACGCTTATAATAGCCAACACAGATATCACTAAACCGCCGAACACACCCAATCGATGCCGACGAAACCTACGCCATATAAGCTGGCCTTGAGTATAGGATTTGCCGACACTGAGCTTCTCTTCTGTCTTCTTTTGCACGGTACTTGCAACTTGATTGTCAGTAATTAGTTCTTGTCTACTCATATCGCACCCTCGGATCCATCCAGGCTAGGAGAATATCAGCCAGGAGATTTCCTAGAATCAACACGACGGCAATCATCATAAGAAACGACCCCGCTAGATACATGTCTTGATTAATCAAAGCGTGATGAAACATAGGCCCAATAGTCGGCAAATTCAATACTATACTGGCAATCACTTCGCCCTGAATCAGGAAAGGCATTGCCATTCCCATGTACATGATGATGGGTTGAATAGCATTACGAACTGCATGCTTATAGATGACTGTCCGCTCAGGAAGTCCCTTGGCCCGAGCCGTCTCAACGTATTGGGAGTTGAGTACATCCAAAAGATTGCCCCGCATCACCCTCATATTCTGGGCAGTTCCGGCAAGACCCACCACGAAAATCGGTACCCAAAAATGCTTGAGAAAATCCACAAACTTTGCCCAGCTCCAGGGGGCTAACACATATTGAGGTGAGAAGAGGCCCCCTACGTGGGTCTTTACGTGAAAAGCAAGATAGTACATGATGACCAACGCCACAAAGAAGTTAGGTACCGATACACCTAAGAAGGCAAGAACCGTAAAGAAATTATCGAGGAAACTGTACTTGTGTGTCGCCGAGAAGATTCCGACAACCACTCCGATTCCCACTGAGATGACATGACACGTTGTCGCTATGATCAGCGTCCAGGCTAACCGCTGCCATATCACTTCACTAACTGGTCGGTTGTGCTGAAAGGAGTAGCCAAAATCACCCCGTGTGACAATTCCTTTCACCCATTCCCAATACTGAACCATAAAGGGGCGATCAAGCCCATAGCGGGCAGCCATTCTCTCGGTTATCTCCCGTGCTTCCTCTGGAGTCAGACCCGCCTGGCTCTGCAGCTGCTGTCGCATGGTTGTTAGATAGTCCCCAGGGGGCAGATTGATAATGACAAAGGAGAGAAAGCTAACGAGAACCAGCATAGGAACTGCATATAGTAATCTACGGATAATGAAGTTCATCAACTTCCAATCACTCCCGGACTAATGCACCATGCCCGGAGAGATGCTAATGCATCTCTCCGGACTCGTTTATACTACTGCCATGACCTATTCTGATAGCTTTCTGCGGTTGGAATGTGTTCTTTAAACAGCGGCTTATTCTGCAATTCCTTAGGAACCCAGACGATCTGGAGTGGGATGTTCTTGTCTAGCCAATCATACAGGTATGCAGGCACATCAGGCTGCACATTGCGGAAGCGCTTGGCAATACCTAGACCTCGCTGAGATTCATATAACCCTACGCTATATAGATTCTCAGTGTAAAGACGGAGTATCTCCACATAGATCTCTTGTCTCTGGGCAGCGTCGGCCTCGGTTCTGGATTCTATCATTAACTTACGAATTTCCTCTTCAAAAGGCATTAAGAAACGTTCTCCACCAGGACCTGCCCGATGCCAGGAAGGTGACCCTGTATCGATAGGGCCAAAACTACCCATGTGCACGAAGGGGGTGGTAGAATCCAAACGGGCGATGTTGAAATGGAATTTCCCAGAATCCACTCGGTTGGTTACCACCGGCCCAGCCATGACTCGCACCCTCACATCGATACCTGCACTACGCAGCATTGGCTGGATGAACTCTGCGGCTTCAACTGATGCGGCCTGATCCTCACCTACGATAAGCTCAACGATGAGATCGGCTCCCCCATGGGCAGATTCCTGCGGCCAGTTAAGAATCCCATTGCCATCGGTGTCTTTGAATCCCAGCTCTGCTAAGACCTCTTTGGCAAGTGTCGGATTGTACTCGTGCTTCTTCACAACCTTTTCATCATAGTAAGAAGAACCTGTGGGATATCCACCCTCCCAGGCTCTTGTTAGTGGTCCAGGAAACGCCAGGTCTGCAATGGCATCCCGGTCAAGGGCATGGGCCACAGCTTGTCGAAAGCGAAGATCCCGGAACAATTCCCGCAGCTCTAGTTCACGTTCATCACCATCGACGCCAAGATTAAGGGAAAGGTTAATCATTAGGTGATAGCCAATCCCGTAGGATCCGAACTGAATAGTAAAGTGGGCGTCAGGTTCCAAAGACGCTTGGCGAATTACACCAAATACCTGGGGATTTTCAATGTGATCACGATCACCAGTACCCGCGATAAGGTTCATGGTTCTCGCTTCACCGGATTGTGCTTCAGTGAACCAGACTTCGTCTATATATGGAAGCTGGTTCCCTGCCTCGTCAACCTGCCAATAGTACGGATTGCGTACCATGATCAACAACTGACCTGGCTCATAGCGCACAGGCACCCAGGGGCCCATGGTAACAGGCGGAAGGTCATGGGGCGGCGTGGAGGCCAGCAGATCATCATATGTCATCTCTGGGTTGAAGGCGGGATGGAAGTTGGAGTAGACATGTTTCGGTACAACAGAAAAGTCTAGATAATCCATGCTGTAGAAGGCTGATACCGGGAAGCTCACCGGGAAATGCCACCGGATCGTGTAGTCATCGACCTTCTCCAAACGGGTTAGCTGGCCGTCATACTCCCAAGCACTGGCCGGAGCCCAGCTGGGAATATTGGGATCTAGAATATAGTGTTCGTAGGTGAAAATCACATCATCAGCGGTGAACGGATGACCGTCTGACCATTTAGCCCCTCTAATCAGATTCATGGTCAACACCTTACCATCTTCCGACCATTCCCAATCAGTGGCAAGGTTAGGGACAGGATCAGGTTCAGTCATTAACCACATTGGTCCGATTTCAATCAACGTCTCCTGGACGATCTCGTTGATACCAAACCAACCCTGGGTGAAGCCGGCCCCCCAGTTCCAGCTCTCAATGGGAACAGCGAAGGTATCTCTCCAGACCCCGCCATACTCGCCCATTCCGTCATGCATTGTGTTAGTCTTGACTACCCGTGGATTGTCTGGCAATCGCTCTTCCAGGGGAGGTAGCTTTCCTTCTCCCACTAATGCAGCCAAATCTGGGGATTCCTGGTACTGAGGGAGGGCATAGTACTCAGCTATCTCTTCAAGCGTAAAGCGCCCGGCATAGGAATCATAGCCTCCGCCGATAGCTACAGATGCTGCCAGCAATATGACTATCAGGGCCAAAACCGGTAGGAATACCGCAATAGCCTTTCTTTTGGCGATTCGATCCACACTAGACATCCATTTTCCTCCTTTGATTGCTGGTATTGTTCAAGCGTTCCTAGTCTGTGGATTAACCACCCCCGTTCTCCTATTAACTAAGCTCCATCACTAGCTCGCTGACTAAACCCACTCAAATGCAATGCTTCAGCTCGATGACAAGCCACAAAATGCGTGCTTCCAGCTATCAGTTCTCGTAATCTCGGCTCTTTGGTACTGCATTGGCCTGAGGCATAAGTGCAGCGGGGATGGAAGTTGCACCCGGATGGCGGATTGGCGCCATCTGGGACACTCCCCTCCAAAGCTCTTCTTCTTTTGCCAAGGCGAGGATCCGCAATCGGTATTGCTTGAAGAAGGGCCTCGGTGTACGGATGGTAAGGTGAATCGTACAGTTCTTCACATGGTGCACTCTCCACGATCCTGCCTAGATACATCACCATTACTCGGTCGCTAATGTATTCCACAACACTAAGATCATGAGCAATGAAAAGATAGGTTAGGCCAAATTCTTCCTGTAAGTCAGAGAGGAGGTTAAGGACCTGAGCTTGTACTGATACATCCAAGGCCGACACCGGTTCATCACAGATGATTAGCTCTGGGTTGGAGCTCAAAGCCCTGGCGATCCCGATTCTTTGACGCTGCCCACCACTGAATTCATGGGGAAAGCGGCTCATCTGAGACGCACTCATCCCAACTTTCTCCAAGAGCTCTCCCGCCCGCTCCATCCTTTCCTTTTTGGTACCGATATTCTGTATCCTAAGCGGTTCAGCCACAATGGATCCCACCGACATACGGGGATTCAGAGAGGCAAAGGGATCCTGGAAAATCAGCTGAATCCTGCCTCTAATGGCCTCAAGCTCCTTCTTGCTCATCTGAGCTAGGTCCATCATGGATTGGCCACTTGGTGTGAATTCAATCTGCCCCTCCGTTGGTTCTAGTAGGCGTGCGATAGTGCGCCCAGCAGTGGTTTTGCCACATCCGCTTTCCCCTACCAGCCCGACCGCTTCACCACGGCGAACGAAAAAATCAATACCGTCAACTGCCCGAACGTGTCCCACAATCCGCCGAAATAGGCCAGCATGAATAGGATAGTACTTCTTTAAGTTTCTTACATTCAGAATAATTTCATCCTGCCTCATGCTGATGCTTCCTCCTCTTGACACAGCCAGCACTTGACTGTGTGCCCATCTTCTCGGGAGAATATCGGTGGTTCCTTTTCCACACAGATATCCATTGCTGCGGAGCACCGGGGAGCAAAATAGCACCAGCCCTGTGCAAGGTTGTTCAGATCCGGCACGGAGCCCCTGATTGATTCTAAGCGAGCATTACTCCCGATCTTGGGTATTGATTGCAGTAAAGCCCGGGTATAGGGGTGCTGCGGATGATAGAATATTTCCTCGGTAGTCCCTGTCTCCACCACCCAACCGGCATACATCACCAGTACCCGGTCTGCTATCCCGGCGATAACACCCAGATCGTGAGTAATCATGATAATCGACATACCCATCTCCGTCTGTAGGTCCTGCATGAGATTAATTATCTGCGCCTCAACTGTCACATCCAGAGCTGTGGTAGGCTCATCAGCTATTAGCAGTCTGGGATTACATGAGAGCGCCATGGCAATCATCGCTCGTTGCCGCATACCCCCACTAAACTCATGGGGATAACGATCTACCCTATCTTGAGGTGAAGGGATCCCTACCTTCCCCAATACCTCTATGGTCTTTTCCCGAGCTGCTTTCTTGTCCAGTTTCTGATGCAGTTGGATAGCCTCCATGATCTGATCGCCAATAGTATAGACTGGATTCAGCGAGGTCATGGGTTCTTGAAAGATCATAGAGATCTCATTGCCCCGCAACTCCCGCATCTGCTGGCTTTGATAATGAAGGGTTGCAATATCGATAATCTCGTCTTCCCTGTGATACAAGATCTTTCCCCCGACAATACTCCCCTTAGGCTTGGGAACAATCTGCATAATGGACTTAGCGGTGACACTCTTGCCGCAGCCACTTTCGCCAACAATCCCTAGTGTTTCACCTCTGTGGACTTGAAAACTGACCCTATCCACCGCCCGCAGTATACCTTCTTCTGTTCTAAAATGGGTGCATAGATTCTGAACATCTAGCAAGAGCTTATGCCGGGTCAACCTACTTCCCCCCAGATTCGTCACAGCCTTTTCTTCCTATGCTCTATTCCACGTTCGGACTTGCTTCCGCTTTGTCGGTAGCGCTGGCATTCTTGACGGCAGCCTTTCGGTCTTTCGCCATCTCTTCTACCGTCTTTTCTCTGAGCCGAGCAGCCCCGCGGTAGCCCTTCCTTGTTGGAATCCTGGGCTCTGTTGCCCGGCGTTCTTTCGCCTTGGCTATAGCAGTCTTATACTGAGGAAGCCACTTTTCTTGGGCTATTAGCATGTCATCGACCAATTGCCAGATCTCTGGTGGATTGCACACAGCTCCCACTAGTGGATCCATCATCATGGCTTGTCGTAACAACATGTCATCACCGTGAACAGCCGCTTCAACGGCCAGACGTTGTACAGATATGCTCGCATTACAGACTGCTGCACAACCTAGGGGCAAATCTCCGATTACAGGGATGTGTACACCGGTGGCATCAACATATCCAGGAACTTCGACAATAACATCATCCGGAAGATTGGTAAGCACACCCCGGTTGACCACATTGAAGTGTCCTCGATAGACCCTACCATTCTCCAAACCTTCGATAATATACGAACCGTGTTCCTGGCTCCGCTTTTCTTGGGCATACTCCATAGGAGGCTCCTTTAGCCAATTGGGAAAATCAACTTCAAACCAGTTGCGCCCCTCACGGCAAACCCTTAAGTAACCACCGGTTTCACCGTCTATCCAAACGCCCAGATCGATCCATTCATTGATCTCATCTGGGCGCTTGCGATACCATGGCACATATTCACTTAGGTGACCGTTAGACTCGGTACTGAAGTAACCAAAGCGACGGAGCATGTCGATACGAACCCTTTCCGTCCTACTATACTCAGGATGCTTCTCAAAGGCTTCTAACAACAGGCCGGTCATATCTCTTCCCTGGTGCTGTACCTTGATATACCACGTCTGGTGATTGATACCCGCGCAAATGATATCTACTTCCTCTTGCTTCAGACCTAGAGCATTGGCGATCTGCTGGTGTCCATGCTGCACTCCATGACACAAACCTATAGTAGGAACCTGACCGTAATGATTGCAGGCCCACGTAATCATGGCATTGGGGTTAGCATAATTGAGCATTATACAACCCTCTGCCCCCACTTCTCTGATATCCTTGCAAAAATCTAGCACGGCCGGGATGCCTCGTTGACCGTACATTATGCCACCGGCACACAGAGTGTCTCCAACACATTGATCAATTCCATACTCAAGAGGGATTTCTACATCTTGTTCAAACGCCTCTAGACCACCGATCCTCACAACATTGATCACATACTTGGCGTTTCGAAGAGCTTCCCTCCGATCTAGGGTGGATTCAATCTTGATATCTAGGCCGTTGGCATCAATATCTCTCTGAGCAAGCTGGGTAACCATGTCCAGGTTCTTCTGGTTAATGTCGGTGAAGGCAATCTGTATGTTCCCAAATTCCGGTACAGATAGTAAATCTCGCAAAAGTGTCCGTGTAAAACCGATGCTCCCGGCTCCGATAAACGCAACTTTGAAAGACATTTCCTGCCTCCTCACCAAAATCTAAACGTTTACGTCTGTGTCTAATCTCCTATTCGGCATAGTATTTCGTTTTCCTGCATGCAAGTGGAAACATTGGCAACCGCTCTGAGCACTCACAATCTCATTGGGCATACAAAAAAGCACCCTATACAGAGTATCTGTCAGAGTGCTTATCTAGATGCTCGAAAATTCAGCCCCTGGATTGCACTGTATGCCCAGTGATCAGTCTTGGGTCAAGTCGGATGGTAACAGGGGTTCCTTCTTGATTCTTAGTTATTCTAGCCAGAAGCTGCTCCCCAGCCAATCTGCCCATCTCGTAAGTAGGTATTTCCACCGATGCCATTTGCGGCCTCATAATACTGGCTAGTGTATTATCAATGCCGATGAGTGATACATCTTCCGGAACTTCCAAACCAGCGTTGAGGGCTGCTTCCCACAGACCAATGGCCATTACATCATTAGCGGCAACTATCCCATTTGGCCAAGACGAAGGATTGCTAAATAACATCTGACCCAACCGATAGCCTTCCTCTTGCGAAAAGCCTTGACCCAAAAGAACATAATCTCTATATAGCTCTATTCCGTGGCTTTGGAGGCCTCGAATAAAGCCCTGGTAGCGCAACCTACTGGTCGTGCTACCGTCCACCCCTAAGAATCCGATTTCTTGGTGTCCGTGCTTTGCCAAAGTTGATGAGGCCAGATAACCGCACTCCTCATCATTTACCAACACACGATCAACATAATCCATAGATCGGGGCCCATGCAAAGCAACAATAGGCACACCGTGCTCACGAAGGGATCTCGCTAACTCGTGGATTGCATCACTCCCAGGTGCTGTGATCACAACACCGTCGGTCTGCATTTCAAGAAGTAGCTGTGAGTAACGCCTAATTCTCTTCTCATCCATCTCGGTATTGCAGATTAGGACTGAATAATCCGCTTCATAGGCTATGTCTTCTATTCCCTTGAGCATGGCTGGAAAGAAAGGGTTCATGACTGATGGTAGTACATGGGCAATCATCTGACTCTTTCGCTGCTTTAGGCCTCGGGCCATCCTATTTGGTTGATAACCCAATTGCCGAATAGCCTCCTCTACTCTAAGGCGAGTAGGCTCACTTACTGGGCGAGTTCCGTTAAGTACGGCTGATACAGTAGCAATAGATACTTGCGCCTTAACCGCTACATCCTTAATGGTAGGCATATCCATTCTCCATCTCAAGCGATAATCAAAACGTTTACGTGTTAACAGTATATCAGGGTTAATATACTTAATTCAAGTTCACCTGCAAACCTCATGATTATTCTGTTTTTGATCCTTCACCCGAACACCCTATCCTGGCAACCAAGAGACCAGCCAACAACCAACCGCTTAGAAACACCGCCTGATTATAGCCTGTTACTCCACCCTACTGCCCAGCTAAATGCCACAGGTACAACGACGCCACCGTGCCGTATGGGGAATACCTCTTAGCATACTTCGCAGACTGCTCCCGAGAAACTTCGTCAAGCCCATACAGGATGGCCATCCCTCTCCGAATTCCCAAATCCCCATAGCTAACTACATCCGGCCGCCCAAGTGAGAAAATCAAGATCATCTCGGCAGTCCATACCCCAACTCCCCGCAAGGCTGTTAGTTTCTTGACGATCTCGGCATCCGTTAGGGTGTGTAAAGCATCGAAGTTAACCTCACCACTCAAGACCGCATTAGCAGCCCCCAAGATATATCCCGCTTTTCTCTCACTCATCCCACAGCCTTGAATGGCGGTCAAACCAACATTCGCTAGAATACCAGGGTCTATCGGGTCACCAACCAACTCATACATCCTGGAACAGACTGTTTGGGCTGCTTTTGTAGAGATCTGCTGACCAATAATAGTTCTAATCAATGCCGTAAACGGATCCAAAATCATCTTCCGCTTAATGGGGCCAATGTCATCGATAGCCTGGCCCAGGCGCCTATCTCTTTGTTTCAGGTAGTTGATCTCGGTATCTCCATAGGGAAAGTACATCACTAAGCATCAAGCTCCTAGTCCTAACTTGGGTTGCATACTACAATATTCCCCTCCGATACCGACAATCCTATTGTTGCTATGGCAAGCCTTTAGCGGCACCGCATTCTTTCATTGTCGCTGAAAGGTGGGCAGCAGCCGGACAGAAGGATAGACAGCAACTAACCCCAAATCCTTACCATTCTGGTTTGGAATTCCACCACCTGGGGAATATGTTAGATGACAAATGCGAATACCTAGACTGGGGCAACATGGGGCAACATCCCGGCCCTGTTCCTATAAAGTCAATCAAGAAAGAGAGTGATCTAAGGTGAAACTAAAGTTTGCCGCCAAAGCCAGTAGTGCCAATCCTACCAAGACTGTAGTTACAGCGCGGAACTTCCAGATTATCATTGATGAACCCAAGGACCTAGGTGGCACCGATGATGGTGCAAATCCTGTTGAGTATGTACTGGGTGCTTTAGCCGGCTGCCTCAATGTAGTAGGACATGTGGTAGCCAAGGAGATGAACATGCCCCTAAATGGCCTTTCCATCGAGCTGGAAGGGGATCTAGATCCCGCCAAGTTCATGGGTAAATCGGCGAAGGAGCGGGCCGGGTATCAGGAAATTCGGGTCAAGATCACTCCTGATACCACCGCCGACATTGAGACCCTAGGACAATGGCTAGCCGCTATCGAAGAGCGCTGTCCTGTTAGTGACAATCTCCAGAACCCAACACCCGTAAAGATCACTCTGGCGTAGTTTGGCAATGAGCCCGGCCTAGCATTAGTTCCTGGCCTAGTATCAGAGTAATCCCATCCTACTGTCCCCCCAAGCAAATGCCCCAGGTGGGTTCCATCAGCCTACCGGACTTTGGTAGGCTGATTCCCATCCGATTTTGCCTCTACACGGCTTATCTATATCGCCCCACAGTCTGGATCACGCACCTCGAGCATAGGCAAACAGGCTCCATTCGTCTTAGCCGCAAAACACACCTTCCAAGCCCAGACCACCAACAAACTTTGCAGTTGAAGAGCCTACTGGTGGTCAAGAGCCACAAGTCATGAAGTCGAGGATAGGAGAGGTTAGAGGCCGTCAAGCCATGGGATATAGCAGGAAGTTCACACTTAACCCAGTAGATAGATAGTGAGCAAACATGTTAGTAGACTGGGGGAAAGCGAATGCCATTTCACTATTTTCAGCCCTTTCCATCCCGGCGAAGCCCGGTGATGGGGAAAAACGGAGCAGTAGCAACGAGCCATCCCTTGGCTGCCCAGATAGGTATTCAGATACTTGCCGATGGGGGTAATGCCATTGACGCAGCCGTGGCTGTGGCCGCTGCCTTGACCGTACTTGAGCCCACTTCCAATGGCTTGGGTAGTGATGCCTTTGCCATCATCTGGGATGGTACTAAGTTACATGGACTAAATGCCTCTGGACGTTCGCCAAAAGAGTTAAGCCTAAAGGAGGTAAAATCCAAGTCCAAGCTTACGAGCGGCCAGCCATCCATACCATTTGATGGCTGGCTACCGGTAACAGTACCTGGTGCTGTATCTGCTTGGATGGCCTTAACCGAGAAATTTGGCTCGATACCACTTAGCCGACTAGTCGAGCCTGCAGCCAGGTATGCCGAGACAGGCCATCCAGTCCCACCGATAATCGCCCATTACTGGAGCTTTGCCGAAAAACGGTTTGCCCATAGGGAGGATTTCCGCACGACTTTCCTACCAAACGGGCGAGGAGTTAGACCTGGTGAAATCTTTTCCTGCCCCGAGCAGGCCCGAACCCTTCGCCTAATTGGCGAATCCAATGGTGAAGCCTTTTACCAAGGAGAATTGGCAGATGCCATTACCGATTATGCCGCAAAAACCGGGGGCTATTTGACCAAGGTTGATCTAGTTGAACATAGGCCTGAATGGGTAGAGCCGATTTCAACCAACTACCGAGGATATGATATCTGGGAAATACCCCCTAATGGGCAAGGGATTGTTGCCCTAATCGCCCTTAAGATCCTAGAAGGATTTGAGCTTGACCGCTATCCTTTGCTTAGTAGCAAAAGGCTACATCTAGTAATAGAAGCCCTCAAACTAGCCTTTGCCGATGCCCACAGGTATGTCGCTGATCCTGATCTCGTCCATGTGCCAACCAGAGAACTGCTAAGCAAGGCTTATGCCAAGGAAAGGCGCAAGCTTATTGATCCCAACCAAGCAATGCCCTCTCCCAACCCAGGTGATCCATTGGGAGATACTGTTTACCTTTGCACCGCTGACAAAGATGGCCGCATGGTCTCCTACATTCAGTCCAACTACATGGGATTTGGCTCAGGGGTTGTCGTCCCCGGCACCGGTATTGCCCTACAAAACAGAGGGTGTGGATTTAGCCTTGAGGATGGTCATCCAAATCAGTATGCACCTGGCAAACGTTCATACCATACGATCATCCCTAGTTTCATCACTAAAGATGGCATACCCCTAGCAGCCTATGGAGTGATGGGAGGGGATATGCAACCTCAAGGGCATTTGCAGGTAGTTAGCAACATAGTGGATTACCAGCTTAACCCTCAGGCTGCCATCGATGCCCCCCGGGTAAGAGTGCTAAATGAAGGGGGTATAGCCATCGAGCCCATGATTAACCCCGAAGTAGTACGGGAATTGGCCAAGCTTGGTCATACTATCCGCATCGATGCAGAAATGGCCGGGTTTGGTGGTGGGCAGATGATCTGGCGTGATCCCGAAACAGGAGTCTATATCGCTGGCTCTGAGCCACGCAAAGATGGGCAAGCACTGGCTTTGTAGAAAAGATGAGGCCGGGAAAACTACTTGATGGATATTCATGATTCTAAATGTAACTCGTGGTGCTAGAAAGCACGCTACAAGACTAACGTATACACGGAGGTGTTTGATTTGATGTGGGAAATAGCTGGACCGAAAAACACTATTTCAACCCTTGAGCTAGCCATCAAAAGGGCCGTCAACGAGAATATTCCCTGGTTGGTTATAGCATCCAATACTGGCAAGACTGTGAGAGAGGCCCTTAGGCTTGGAGCTGCGAGTCTCTCGATAGTCTGTGTCACTCACCACGTGGGTTTTAGGGGGCCCGGGGATGATGAGATGCCACAAGCAGAGAGGGAGTATCTGTCTAACCAAGGGGTCAAAATCCTAACCACAACTCACGTTCTAGCCGGTATAGACCGAAGTGTGCGTAACAAATTCGGAGGCATCTATCCACCGGAGATCATGGCAAATGCCCTGCGCATGCTGGGGCAAGGTGTAAAAGTCTGTGTGGAAATCTCAATCATGGCACTAGATGCTGGCCTGATTCCCTTTGGGGAAAGGGTCATCGCTGTCGGTGGTACCAGCTCTGGAGCCGACACCGCCGCAATCATCCTCCCTGCACATTCCAACAATGTCTTTGACCTCAAAGTTGAAGAGATCCTTTGTAAACCCAAGGCTTGGTGAGTCGGCAAGTGAGTTAAGTAAAATAACTCAACATTCCCACTTTCCTTGCAGGTAAGCCTCCACTGCATATAGAATAATGCTATTAGGTAACTTAGTACCTGGTACTAAGACCATCTATAAAGGGGGCAACGCCCATGACAGGACGAGTGGTAGTAGACCGAGAGCTCTGTAAAGGATGCGGCCTTTGTGTATCCTTCTGCCCCAGGGAGGTGCTAGAGCTGGCCAGTGAAGTCAATAGTAAGGGATATAGAATCGCAAGGTCTCGCCATCCGGAAAACTGCACCGGTTGTGCCATCTGTGCCCTAGTATGTCCAGATATCGCCATTATGGTTTGGCAAAGTAAAGACTCCAAGGAGGCGATGTAGATGGCACAATCTATCGGCGAGCAATCCATGGGCCTTATGAAAGGCAATGAAGCTATCGCGGAGGCCGCCATCAGAGCAGGCTGTAGGGCATACTTTGGCTATCCCATTACCCCCCAAAACGAAATTCCAGAATATATGGCAAAACACCTACCCAAGGTGGGCGGCGTCTTTCTCCAAGCAGAAAGTGAACTTGCCGCCATCAATATGGTCTATGGCGCGGGTGGTGCCGGTGTACATGTGATGACTTCATCATCAAGCCCGGGAATCAGCCTCAAACAGGAAGGACTATCATATATCGCCTGTGCCGAGGTTCCCTGTGTAGTAGTGAACATGATGCGTAGTGGCCCAGGACTTGGCGGCATCCTACCTGCCCAAGGAGATTATTTTCAAGCAACTAAAGGCGGGGGGCATGGTGATTACCATCTCTTGGTTTTAGCCCCCAGCACTATCCAAGAAGCAGTTGATCTCACTTATGAAGCCTTTGATTTGGCGCGAAGATACCGGAACCCGGTCATGATTTTAGGAGATGGGCTCCTTGGGCAAATGATGGAAAGTGTGACACTACCACAGCCAAAGGCTCCCCTACCAAAGCCGCCATGGGCAACAACAGGCTGTGGAGATGGAGAGCCTCGGGTAATCAACTCCCTTTATATCCAAGGGGATGTCATGGAAGAGCGCACCAAGCGCATCTTTGCCAAATACGCGAAGATGAAGCAAAATGAAATCCGTTTTGAAAACTACAAGACCGATGGTGCCAAGATTATCTTGGCCGCCTATGGCTCCACTGCCCGTATAGCCAAGACCGCCGTGGATAAAGCCCGAACTCGGGGCATCAAAGTCGGGCTATTTCGCCCCATTTCTTTATACCCTTTTCCCTATGATGAGCTAAGCGAGGTAGCCACCGAGGCGAAAGCAGTTCTCACAGTAGAGATGAGCATGGGCCAGATGGTGGAGGATGTTAGGCTCGCTGTAGAGGGACGATGCCCTGTCCGTTTCTATGGAAGAAGTGGTGGCATTGTACCGACCCCTCAAGAGATTTTGCAACAAATCCAGGCCATATGGTCACATATCGCCTAAGGCAGCCGTATCTCAGGTATTGTCCCAAAGCTTAGTCTCTAAGTATGATTTTTTCCTCATAGGTCAAGCGAAACAAAACTGTGTCAATCACAGTAGACAAGGGAGATATCAAGATGAAGCAAGTTACGGGGCGTCCCACCGCTTTGACAGACAAACCCTTTCACTACTGCCCGGGGTGTACCCATGGTATCATCCATCGGTTAGTAGCCGAGGCCTTGGAGGAAGATAACCTCCGGGGCAAAGCTATTGGTATCGCATCTGTCGGTTGCTCGGTCTTCGCCTACGACTATTTCAACTGCGATATGCAGCAGGCCGCCCATGGCCGGGCACCAGCTGTGGCTACAGGAATCA
Organism: Bacillota bacterium; assembly: GCA_012518315.1. GTDB lineage: Bacteria > Bacillota > Limnochordia > DTU087 > DTU087 > JAAYSL01. The sequence goes on from JAAYSL010000037.1 coordinate 16,444, forward strand.
AGCGAGCTTGGCCAGACAGCTTCGTTTTTACCTACCAAGGGGATGGCGATCTAGCCTCTATCGGTATCGCCGAAACAATCCATGCCGCAAGTCGTGGTGAAAACATCACTGTTATCTTTGTTAATAATAGTGTCTATGGCATGACCGGAGGGCAAATGGCTCCAACGACCCTTGTAGGTCAAAAATCCACCACTACTCCTTCAGGCAGGGACGCAACACTCCACGGATATCCACTACCTGTCTGCGAAATGCTGCAGGTTCTACCAGGGGTAGCCTATCTTGCCCGGGTTTCGGTATCCTCACCGGCCAAGATCCGAGCTGCCAAAAGAGCGATTAAGCGGGCATTTGCCGCCCAGCTAAGAGGAATTGGGTTTGGCCTAGTTGAGATCCTTTCTAGTTGTCCAACTAACTGGCACCTTGATCCTGTCAAGGCTCTAGAATTTGTGGATAACCAGATGGCAGCCCAGTTCCCATTACAAGTGTTCCGAGACTTTGAGTGAGGGGGAAAAAGGATGGAATATGGGATAATGATTGCAGGATTTGGCGGTCAGGGAGTCCTTTTCACAGGGCGCCTTTTGGCTGAAACAGCCTTAATCTCTGGTTACCAGGTAACTTGGTATCCCTCCTATGGCCCTGAGCAGCGGGGTGGTACCTGTCACGCGGCCGTTGTGATCAGTAGTGAGCCCATCGGCTCGCCAGTAGTGGATGAACCCGATTTCTTGTTAGTCCTGAATCAGCCATCCTGGGAAAGGTTCGCTCTTACCACATCAAAGCAAGGCTACACTATCTACAACTCTGATTTAGTCAAGCCCGCCTCCACCGCAAAACCAGGCATTCCCATCCCCATCCCCGCCTCCCAAATTGCCGAAAAGGCCGGTGATGCCAGGGTTACCAATATGGTGCTTTTTGGATCCTTTCTTCGGGTTTGCCCCGAGATACCCATAGACCATGCCCAATCTAGTCTCAGAGCTTTGATCTCGCCTAGGTATGAGGATCTCTTGAATATCGATCTTAAATGTGTAGATATGGGCTACGCTTTTGCCGACAACCTGCTTAGTCCTTAGCTACAAGCCTTCTCGATGCATTGGTTTTCTCCTAGCTTGATGCGTTGCTTTTCCCGAAGTCTAATAAAGCTTCCCATCGGAGCCAACGCCACGCAGCACCTCTTTGCGCCCAATAGTCAGGCCCAGATGCCAAGTGTAACTGCCCTTAGCTGGAACCACAGAGACCTTGTCGAACCTACTTGCCATATCCACCCGATCAAATGCCCCGGTACATGGCTCAAGTGCCACATTATACTGGTTGTAATACCCGCCTTCATTTACCCAGAGACCAAGATACGGTACTTTGTCTGGTGGAAAGGAAAGCGCCAGCACATCCTTGGTCTTGGGATTCTGCAGAGCCGCCCAACCTTCATTGAGCTCATCTAGTACGTAGTATTTCTCATAATGAGTGCCAATATCTGGGTAGACCCTGTCTATCTCATATTCCTCACCAGTCGTTGTTTTGGTTCTTGGCCAAGGATGTATCTGACCGAAATCCCCAAGTCTCTCACGACCGCCATTGGTATTCATGATGCTTTCCACTGACTTAGGAAGGATAATCCGGGTGCCTGGCTCGACATTAAAAAGCGGATGGGCAGCCCAAATGAACTTGAAATCAAAACTAGACAAATTGGCTGCATTGTAATCGATGCGGATGATGAGGGGATCAGCAAATCTCACCCACTTATCTAGCCGGTACGGAAACCTTACCCCATAAACCCACATATGTAGATGGTCTGCATGAATCTCATATTCCCATGGCAAAGACCAGACTTCTCCATGATCAGGCAACCTAATCCCCTGCCATGGCTTTTCCTCATAATAGCATTCACTAATGGTGGGAAACATCTCATCAAACCCAAACATGCCCCACTTCTCAAACAGGGTATCATACTCAGGTCGATCAAGCTTTTCCACCGGCTCCTGCCATAGATACTCCCTCTTCGTCTTCTTATCTATAAGGGATGCCATTTTACCTCCGATAGTCGGTAGGAATGTAACCTTCAGTGCATCATTTTCCACAGTAACCGAATCTGTACCCTTGAACTGGGAGTAATAAATCTGCATACGCTATCTTCTCCTTGTCTCATGCTACATTGTAGATGGCGGCTCCTTATATATAGATGGCTCCACCGCTTTTTTCCAGACTACAGCTTGGTTCTTTGATGAACTATCCAAATCCTTTCGAGCTGTAAACTATTTCATCATTGTCTGGGCACCCACTCTCCTTTCCCGTGGTCCTATGCTTCATCATCCACCATACACATGTTTTAATGAATATCCATATTGCTACACTGATGGCAAAGGATTCCATTTAGTAGTGTTGAATGATATTGATTAGGCGAGTATTGCCACCTTTTAGTAAACGACGAAAGAAGCGCTGTTTCTGATTTTCCACATCTATATTGAGCAAGACATAGAAGCTAGCTGCCAAGGCCCAAGAAAACATAGGAGGGATACAATGACCCGTGGACACGACTACAATTCCGTGTATCGAGGGGAAAACCTAAACCGCATTGCCTTCCCCATGGGAGGAATCGGAGCAGGGATGATATGCCTTGAGGGAACAGGTGCCCTTTCCCACCTATCGATCCGCAACGAACCCGGAGTATTCAATGAGCCCCGTGTCTTTTCAGCCTTGTCTATTCAAGGAGAGCATCAATCGGCAAGGGTTCTAGAAGGCCCTGTGCCCAATTGGAAAGTGTTTGGTAACCTAGGTACTGGTAATGGTGCAGTAGGTGCAACATACGGTTTGCCCCGTTTTGCGAAAGCAACATTTGAGGCACGGTTTCCCTTCTGCCAGGTCACTCTTAAAGATGAGAAGTCTCCTGTCGAGGTCAAAATCATTGGGTGGAGTCCCTTCATCCCACAAGACGCCGATAATTCCAGCCTACCGGTGGCCGCTCTAGAATACACCTTCCTTAACACTTCCGATGAGCAACTAGATGCGGTCTTTTCGTTTAACGCCTTTAACTTCATGGCAATCGGCCCTACCTTTAATTTCATGGGTACCGAGGCTACCCGGGCTTCTGTTTTGCGAGCCACGAATGGTTTTATCCTTTGGCAGCCAGGTACCGACGATCAGCCCTTCAGCGAAGGAGCTTTCGCCGCCGTGGTCGACGCCGAAGATGCAAAAGTTGATTGCGCTTGGTTTCGGGGCGGATGGTTTGATGCCCTGACTATTGCTTGGCAAAACGTCGTCGACGGCACTTGTGAGGATAAACCACCCATTACCGAAGGAATGCCAAGCCCCGGGGGCAGTATCTATGTTCCCATTAGCCTGGCACCAGGCATCTCAAAGCAGGTTAACCTCATGTTCTCCTGGTATGTGCCCCACACTAGGCTCCGCACCGGTAGTCCCTCGGAGAACAGCAGTTGTTGTGCTTGTGATGTCAAAACAAAGGCAAATGAAACACATAAACCATGGTATGCCGGACGTTTTGATGATATCAATGAAGTCACTACTTACTGGCGCTCCCACTATGATACCCTAAGAGAAAAGACCCAGAGATTCACCGATTGTTTCTATGATACAACATTACCGCCAGAGGTAGTAGAAGCTGTAGCTAGCAACCTGACCATTCTCAAATCACCTACTGTACTAAGGCAAGCAGATGGACGCCTTTGGTGCTGGGAGGGATGCTGTGATTCCACGGGTTGCTGCCCAGGCTCTTGTACCCATGTGTGGAATTATGCCCAGGCTATCCCCCACCTGTTTCCAGATCTTGAGCGAAGCTTGCGAGAGACAGAACTCCACGAAAACCAAAATGAAGAAGGTCATCAAGCCTTTCGAGCGTTTCTGCCTATTAGGCCATGTACCCATGATTTTCACTCTGCTGCCGATGGGCAGTTAGGTGGCATTATGAAGGTGTATCGGGAGTGGCGGATCTCGCGGGATACCCAGTGGCTTCGCTCACTATGGCCAAAGGTGAAAAATAGCCTTGATTACTGCATCAAGACTTGGGATCCTGATGAAGTAGGGGCACTCATAGAGCCTCACCATAATACTTATGATATCGAGTTTTGGGGTCCGAATGGCATGTTGACCAGTTTTTACTTAGGGGCCCTCAAGGCAGCTGTCCTTATGGGGGAGACCCTCGGTGCAGATGTTACTCGCTACCGCTCTTTGCTTGCTAAGGGCCGCCAGTACATGGAATCACAGCTTTATAACGGGGAGTATTTCATCCAAAAAGTCGTCTGGGAGGGTCTAAGAGCCGGGAGTCCCACTGAACATGCTAGCTTTCATACAAGGTATTCACCAGAAGCCCTAGAAATATTGGAAAAAGAAGGTCCCAAGTACCAATATGGTAATGGCTGCCTTTCCGATGGTATTTTGGGTGCCTGGCTGGCGGATGTTTGTGGTGTAGGTGACATCCTTGACCAGGAAAAGGTGAGAAGTAACCTTAAGGCTATTTACAAGTACAACCTAAAGCACGATCTGTCCGAACATGCTAACCCACAGCGTCCTACTTATGCTCTAGGCAAGGAAGGTGGGTTGCTGCTTTGCACCTGGCCCCATGGGGACGAATTGTCTTTGCCCTTTGTCTACAGCAACGAAGTCTGGACAGGAATTGAGTATCAGGTGGCAAGTCATCTTATGCTAGAAGGTATGGTTGAGGAAGGATTAGATATCGTAAGAACCTGTCGTGATCGGTATGATGGCACCGTTAGAAACCCATTTAACGAGTATGAGTGTGGTCATTGGTATGCCCGGGCACTGGCATCCTATGCACTCATTTATGGGCTTACAGGGATCCGCTATGACGCGGTGGAAAAGGCTTTGTACCTAAGGCCCCGCATACAAGGGGATTTCCGCAGCTTCCTAGCTACGGCCACAGGCTATGGTACTGTTGGTGTCAAGGATGGTAAACCTTTTTATGAGATTAGAGACGGTGATTTAGAGATCAAGAAACTCGTCTACGAACCCGTGGCTCTTCCCTAATTGGGAATTAGTAATCCTTGCTGATAATGTAGATAGAAGAAGCCCTTGTGGGGCTCTTCCCCGGTTGGGGAAATAGAAATCATGCTGAAAGTAGGAGGTAGCAGAATGAACGGATTCGAAGGACTCAATCTAGGGCTCGGTGGCTTGTCAAGGCTATCTAGGGCGAAGACCCGCTCTATTAGTGCCGAGAATTTCACCGGTGCTAAGGGCAAAGGCGGCATGGCAACTGAGGGGACTGGAGCAGCCTGTGCACGGGATTTGGGCCAGGGTTGGAAAGTGTCACCATCCATCCAGATCCAAGGAAGAAGTACCTTCACCTTGGCAGAGATTGAGGGGCCCGGAATCATCCAGCATATGTGGATGACTTGTTTTCCCGGCAACTGGAGGAACCTAATTCTTAGAATCTACTGGGATGGCGAGCAGCAGCCCTCTGTGGAGACTCCTTATGGTGACTTCTTCTGTAATGGCTGGTGCCAACGCTCCAATATTAATTCGCTGCCCATCTCAGTTAACCCCGCTGGTGGCATGAATTCCTATTGGGAAATGCCCTTTAGAAAGTCTGCCAAAGTCACTATTGAAAACCTTGCCGATGAAGATGTGGTGCTTTACTACCAGATCACATATGCCCTTACGGAGGTACCTGAAGATGTAGCCTATTTCCATGCCCAGTGGCGCCGCAGCAACCCCCTTAAGTATAAAGATGTACATACCATTGTGGATGGTATCAAAGGTTGGGGACATTACGTGGGCACCTACCTAGCCTGGCAAGTCAATAACACCGGCTGGTGGGGTGAAGGCGAGATTAAGTTCTACATGGATGGCGATGACAAATTCCCCACCATTTGTGGTACTGGCACAGAAGACTATTTTGGTGGGGCTTGGAACTGGGAACACCCAAAAGGCGAATATGGAGTCTATTCCACACCCTTCCTCGGGCTATCTCAGGTAATCAAACCAGATGGGCTATACCAGAGTCAGCAGCGTTTTAGTATGTACCGCTGGCACATAATGGATCCCATTCGTTTCGAGAAGGACCTAAGGGTGACCATCCAAGCCCTAGGATGGCGCTCCGGTCACCGTTACCTACCTCTTCAAGATGATATTGCTTCAGTGGCATACTGGTACCAGAAAGAGCCCCATGCACCATTTCCGACTCTCCCCGATAAGGATGGCCTGGAGGTGATTTAGGGCACCTCGGTCGTAATTGCGGTAGCCACACTAGTAGCTACACTATGCACAGATAACAGCTATGGCCCTTGGCTATTCTAAAGAGTAGCCAAGGGCATTTGGTTTCTCTAGTCCTTTGTTTCTCTAGAAGGAAATTCCAAACTTTTCCCTACAAGGAATAAGGGCCAGGGGACAGTCTCATAATCCCTGACTGAAGTGCACAATACTAAGGGAGTAGCCCAGCACTCATGGTAGAGAAAGGCCAGCGAAAGGAGAGCCCCGCCTCATTGAAACCACTAGGTCGTAAGGCTGTTCACGGCCTGATTCTGCTGTTCATCATTGCTCTAGCCTATCTACCCTATAGCGGACTATCAGGCTCTCGGAAGTTCGGTGGGCATGTCTATGAATGGCAGTTGTCCCATGGTAGACTGCTGATTAGCTCATATCCCGCTGGTCCACCCCGAGACAAGTACATAATCATTGAAAAGGATTCCCGGATGCTGTACTTCTATCATTATGGCAAACTGAACAAACGCTACCCAATAGCCACTGGTAAGGATCCTACCTTCACACCGGAGGGTAGATTCGAAATCGTCCAGAAGGCTATACTAATCCCCGATGACCAAAACTCACCTCCTGCAGCATCCGGCAATTACAATCCTCAGCTAGGCAGCCGCTGGCTCGGTCTTGGTATTCCCCCACATGCAGACAAGCGTGATTCAGACCCAGATCCCAGGGCACCGCAGGGGGCCAAATACGGGATTCACGGGACTGATGACCCCTCCTCCATTGGGAAACACATTTCCGGGGGCTGTATCCGCATGCATAACCACCATGTAGAGGAGCTCTACGAGGAAGTTGACTTGGGGACAGTGGTGGAGATTAGGCCCTAAGTGACCACTTATTATCCCCATTTGGGAGGAGTCTTCTAATGCGCTAATGGTACGACCATGTGAGTTATGCGTTCCTAGCACCCTAGGTGCTTACTAACAAGGTGGACAAACTTAGGATAGAAAGTAAAGATCTGCTCGATTGATTTGTAGACCTGTACGTCATCGATTTTTGAGTATTCATGCACAAGGACATTCCGCAAACCTGTGGATGGACCGATATCGAGTGCAAACTCAATAGGGATTACATCTAACTCGGCAAGCTCGATAAAGGAATTAAAATAATCTGATGGCACCTTCCCACCCTCTAGCTTGATTACCATGTTATTGATATCAGTAGCACACTCTACAACAAGCTGAATAATACGTTCAACTGCCCGGCGAGTCCGCCTATCACGTAGATACGCCTCTAGGGTCAGGCCCTTGGTGTATTCCCGTAACTCCTGCAGATACGCTACCAACGTATCTAGCTTTGCGCAGATGAGTTCAGGAGTGCTCATTTAGCAATTCCTCCAATCTCTCCTGAAAGCTGCTTCTCGCCTGCTCCCGGAAGTGCCTCGTATCGAAGTAGTACCGAAGACAGTAGGAGGCATACTCGAGGAAAGACCCTTCTCTTGCCTCATGGATTAGGCGTCCCTCGGTAGCTATAGCATACTTAAGGAGAGGGGTGGCAGTCTTTAGATTGACGAGATCTATGTTGCCTGTTTTGTGGTATAGCATTAAGTCTCTTAGTAGGGTATCATGATCGAAATCCACAGCTGATAAATAGGCAATATCAATGTCACTCCGCCCAGGGTCATAGTACTCTGTGCCATAGCTACCAAAGTAGACCAATAGGCGGAGCGGATATTTGTCTAGAATGTCAGCAAGGCTTGGTCGGAAAACCTTAGCCATCGGGAGGCCTCCTTAAAACCTAAGCTGTTTCTGCTATCGCCAGTGGTTTTAGTATTGCCGTACCAGATAATACAAGTATACCACATGGTTTCTACCTTGACATTATCCCAGATCCTCGACATATCTCCGACCCTTGGCGTCTTGCTTGGTTAGTGTAAAGTTACTGTAGGGTGGCTGGTAGGAATGATTAGCCATTGAATAGAAAAGAGATCTCACTGCCATCCCAAACGGCAGAGCTCAAAGGCTCAAGGAGTGAGATCTCTCATGGAGATGATTCAGCAAATAGCAAAGATGTTCCTGCAAGTGGGTGACAAGGTTTTAGGGGTGGCAGGCCATTGTCTCTCGAGCACCGGCTGCAGTCGCTCCTTCGATCAGCTCGATAGCCATCTTGCGATCCGGGGCGCTGATCAAGCGTCCTCGCTGTCCCCCCAAATCGCATCGGCTTTTTTTCGCAAAACCAGCAAGGCCGCCGTTTCCGCCAAAGCCGTTTCCTTACGGCGTAAATCCCTTTGTAGCTGCCTGATCTCTTTGTCCTTTTGGCGCAGCTCCTTCTGTAACCTAGTTGCTTCCTGGGCCACTCCTCCGTTGGCCTGCATGCACGCATCTCGCCAGCTTTCCACCTGCTCAACGAAAAGGCCCCTCTGACAGCAATACTCGGCAAGTTCCACTTGGCTTAGCCTCGCTGTTTCCATCACAATAAGGAACTTATCCTCTGCGCTCCAACGTTCCGGTTCCTGGTCATCTGGTGCCACCAAGCCTTTAGCTTTAGCCTGCTTTTTCATTTATACAAAGTTGCTTCTGAAAGGCCTGTTTCCTTAGCGATCTCGCCTACAGGCTGGTTCTCCGGCGGCATCATTTTTATCACTATGGTAGGTGGCGAGGCTATAAACTACTCCGCCACCACTGCCCCCTAGCTGCAACTAATATATAGATAGAAGCTACCTAGTTTGCTTGTTCATATAGAATGCGTCTAGGTCGTTTCCTATTGATGATAATTCCCGTGAAATATCGCTGACCTGCCACCTTTTTCTCCCCGCATGGGATACTCAAATCATCTATGGCTATCCGAAAGGCTTTCCAGAATTGCTGCCGATTCAGCGACTGAATGCCATTATCAGTACTCCATTCTA
>JAAYSL010000001.1 GCA_012518315.1 Bacillota bacterium
AACACCGCTAGTCAACACCTGAAACGCTAGGACAATCATCAAGAGTGCCAAAAGCATCATGTATTGTTTAAGGTTATTGCGAAATGTTGTCCGTAAACTGGTCATGCCCCGATCTCCCCTCTACTCTCTTGCATGATACAATTCATGATCCCTTCCTGAGTCGCCTCAGCCCGAGGGAACTCAGCGATAATTCTACCTTCGTTCATCACATAAATCCGATCACACATGCCCAGGATTTCCGGGAGTTCGGAGGAAATGAACAAGATGGCTTTTCCCTGTTGGACTAGGTCGTTAATGATTTGGTATATCTCGTACTTTGCCCCAACATCTACACCCCGTGTCGGCTCATCCATTAGGAGAATGTCCGGCTTAGAGTAAATCCATTTCCCCAATAGGACTTTCTGCTGATTGCCACCAGATAGATTCCCCACGTATTGCTCGACATTAGGTGCCTTGATATCCAAGGCTTCCCGGTAATGGTTTGCCACGTTCCTTTCCAGATCCGGGTCAATCCGTCCCCTGGTGGCAACATAGTCCATGCGGGGCAAGGTAATATTGTGCATAATGCTATTGCCTAGGACAAGGCCATATTCTTTGCGATCCTCAGTCACATAAGACATGTTGGCAGCAATTGCCTCAGGGATGGAAGTAATATCTAGAATCTCTCCATCTTTAATCAATGTCCCCGAAGTCTTGATCCCATAGGCTTGGCCGAAAATGGACATAGCCAGCTCAGTGCGGCCAGAACCAATCAGGCCATAGATACCTACAACCTCGCCTTTGTGGACTTTGAATGATACATTATCCACCACTTTACGCTCGGTATACAGCTCGTGAAATACAGTCCAGTTCCGCACCTCCAGTGCAACCTCTCGGCGCACAGTATCAGGGCGGTGCGGATAGCGCTCAGTCATTTCCCGGCCAACCATGCCCCTGATGATCCTCGCCTCTGTAACTTCATCTAGCCTTTTATCCAATGTCTCAACGGTTGTCCCATCCCGCAAGATCGTGATTCTATCAGCACAATAGGAGATCTCGTTGAGCTTATGGGAGATAATAATCGATGTGATGCCCTTCTCCCGCTGTAGTGTCAGAAGTAGATCCAGAATGTTTTGGGCATCCTTCTCATTAAGGGAAGAGGTAGGCTCATCTAGGATGAGCAACCGCACATTCTTGGCAAGGGCCTTAGCAATCTCAATCAATTGTTGTTTGCCCAGGCCAATATTCTTAATCAGAGTACGAGGGTCTTCCTTTAGGCCAACCATCCCCATATACTCTTCTGCTTTTTGGTATGTCTGGTTCCAGTTAATAATCCCTCGGTGTTCCTGTTCATTGCCAAGAAACATATTCTCGCCGATAGACAGATAAGGTACCAGTGCCAACTCCTGATGGATAATGACAATCCCCAGACGTTCTGAATCAGTGATACTCTGGAAGCGGCACTCCTTGCCATCAACTAAAATATCACCGGAATAGGTTCCGTAGGGATGAACTCCGCTCAAGACGTTCATTAGTGTTGTTTTTCCAGCACCATTTTCGCCGACAAGGGCGTGAATTTCCCCTTCTTCTACCGTCATATTGACATTATCTAGTGCCTTTACACCGGGGAATTCTTTGGTGATGGAACGCATCTCCAGTAGTTTTCTTGCCACATCATCGCCCCCCGTACCAAAGGGGCGGATGGGTACCAAAGATACCCACCCGCCACCAGCACCTTGCGTGCTAGTTGGTTAACTGCTCTCTTGTATAGTAACCGCTTTCAATCAAGAGCTCTTCATAGTTATTTATATCGGCAAATACCGGTGCACATAGATATGTGGGAATAACGGCTACGCCGTTGTCATAGGTTTCTCTGTCATTGATTTCCGGCTCTTCGCCTCTGACTATGGCCTCTACCATGCCAACGACCTTGGCAGCCAGGGTGCGTGTATCTTTGAAGATGGACATCGACTGCTTGCCGGCAATGATGTTTTTGGTATTAGCAATGTCACAGTCTTGACCGGTAATTACGGGGAATTCCTCAAAGCCAGCATTCACAAGGGAGTTGGTTACGCCTAGGGCTGTAGAGTCATTGGAGCAAAGCACTGCATCGAGTTTGGCACCATCGGAGTAGTGGGCTGCAATTAGGTTATCCATCCGAGCCTGTGCCTTTTCGGAAGCCCAGGTTGGCGTGGCAATTGCTTCAAAGGCAATCTGGCCGGAAGGAACCTTGATCTTGCCACTCTCGATATAAGGGGCAATGACGTCATAGGCACCCTGGTAGAAGTACCGGGCGTTATTATCGTCAGGGGAACCACCGACGATCTCAATATTGACACTGTCCTCTCGGTTGTCGAGATCCAGAGCTTCGACGAGGTATTTGCCCTGGATGGTGCCAACCATGTAGTTATCAAAGGTGGCGTAATAGGACACCGCATCAGTTGCCATTATTAAACGGTCATAGGCGATGACAGGAATACCCTCTTCCTTGGCTACTTCTAGAACTGTACCAAGGGCACTACCATCAATGGAAGCAATGACGAGGATCTTGGCACCACCTAAGATCATGTTCTCAAGCTGTGAAATCTGCAAGGCTACGTCATTATTGGCATATTGCAGGTCGACAATGTAGCCAACCGCCTCAAGCTATTCTTTCATGTTAGCGCCATCCTGATTCCAGCGCTGAAGGCTTTGTGTAGGCATAGCCACACCCACTTTGACTGCCGCCAAAGCCGATGTAGTTGGCAGTATGACTAACATGACCAGAAGCAGAATCGATAGAATCTTTTTCACTTATGATGCACTCCCTCTATCAATGTATTTCGAAGCAGCCATTCCGTTTGCACCTGTTTCATCCCACCCGTAAGACTGCCACATTCCGTGGCCGGTAAGTGTTTTGCTCCGACTCCCCCTTTCCCACTAACTGATATACGTGATAAGTAGTTCGAATGGGTAGCCAGATCCCTTCTTGTTAATTATCCACACCTAATCTGAAAACCTGCCTTTTCAAGGTTTAATTGTACATGAATAATAATACACTGCCGATATCTGGTAAATGACATCATCGGAATTATTCCACTTTACGGAGTTTTGCGTCTGCGCTTTCATATGGATAGACTCCAGGCGCCAACTCCATTTGGGAGCGTCCTGTTTGTCCTTGTACAAAAAAACTGCCCCAGTGAACATCATCTCTGTTCCCCGAGGCAGTCTCGTTGATTCAAACCCGCTGTAGTTAGTATGTCAGCTTATCCCTCTAATAACGCACCTTTATGGGTTTTCCTGTGGCCGCCGACTCAAATATCGCCAGTATAGCCAGGGAGGTGTTGGCCGCATCTTGAATAGATACCAAGAAATCTTCGCCACTAATCAGACAATCCACGAAATGCCGAATGCTTTCATAGGCGAATCCTTTGGCCTTCCCATGAATAAAATGCCGAACCAGAACATCTGGGCGATCATTCTTGTCTTCGGTAAACCGCTCAATCATCTGGTTATTGCTTAAGTCCAGATTGATCATACCCTTAGTTCCCGTAATATTGAACTTGATGTCATTGACACACGGATGTGTGTTGGGAGTAATCCACCCATTCTCTATAGAGGCAATCCCACCACTTCTAAACTGAAGAATTGTCTGGTACACATCTACCGTGTCTACACCTAGACCCTTAAGTACTCCGGAGCTGGACACTGAGTAGACCTGGTCAACTTCATCACTGAAGAACCAACGCAGTGTATCAACTGTGTGGCTGCCTAGAAACCAAAGAATCGAAGATTTAGCGGCCCAGGGCAGCATATCTGTGGCTACCCATTTGATATCATTTAGCCGAAAATATGCACTTACGGGATCACCCAACTCGCCACTGTCCACCGATTGCTTGGCAACGGCAAAAGGCGGACTCCATCGATTGTGCAAGTCAACCATAACCCTTACATTGTTTCTCTCCGCGGCCTCACAGATAGCTTCCACATCTTCCCTAGTAGTGGCTAGGGGTTTTTCTACCAGAAGATGTTTACCGGCATTAGCACAATCCACTGCTATCTCTCCATGGGCAAAATCAGGAGTAACTATGGCAACCGCATCAATTGGTGCCTGCTTAAGCATCTCCCTGTGATCGGCAAAAACATTTGGCACATCAAACTTAGTCGCCAACTCCCTAGCCCTTGCTATGTTCAGGTCGCAAACAGCGGTTACCTCAACTCCAGGATGCTCCTTGTACAAGTAGGCATGAGTCTCTCCCCAAACCCCGGCACCTACAATGGCAAACCTCAGTTTTGACATATTCCCTTCCTCCTTACTGTTTGACTGCTCCGAAGGTAAGTCCTCGAATCATGTGCTTTTGCACAAGCATAGCAAATATGA
>JAAYSL010000256.1 GCA_012518315.1 Bacillota bacterium
AAGGGCCCGTCAAAAGCAGCGGGCACCTATGTTCGCCAATCCAGAGGCTAATAAGCGGTTGCCTCAAGGATGTGAAACAGAGGCAGTTCTGCTGCCCTTTGCGAACCAAGGGACTCGAAATGGCCACTATGCAGTATTTCTTGGATACGAGAGATAGAGCCCCCAATTACTTTAGTAGAAGTTCTTGAGCCGGTGGGTCACTCCGTCGGGACCCATTGGTAGGAGTTTTGGATCCAGGGGATCACTTTGTCGCGACTCAAAGGATAGTGATAAGCCAAAATCGACATCAAGGAGGAGCGTCATGAAGCATTCTTTTCAGTCCATGACACCTGGCAGTGTTACACTGCTACCGAGCCTTTTTCAAGAGCGGTTTCGCATTAACCGGAAGTACATGATGAGTCTACAAAATGACAATCTCTTGCAGAACCACTACTTCGAAGCCGGCCTGTGGAGTGTCTCCCAAAAGCCTAGTGACTGTCACTGGGGTTGGGAGTCTCCTACATGCCAGCTTAGAGGACATTTCTTGGGTCACTGGCTATCTGGCGCAGCCCGAATCTATGCCTGGGCAAAAGATGAGGAGATCAAGGCAAAGGCAGACTATATTGTATCAGAACTAGCCCGTTGCCAGGTGGAAAATGGAGGCGAATGGGCAGGTCCCATCCCTGAGAAATACTTCGACTGGATTGCCAGAGGCAAACGGGTATGGGCACCCCATTATACAGTTCACAAGACCCTTATGGGGCTATATGATATGTATGAGTTGGCAGGTAACGAGCAAGCTCTGGATATTCTGATTAACTGGGCCAAATGGTTTCATCGGTGGACTGGTCAGTTTTCTAGGCAAGAGCTAGATGACATTCTCGATGTGGAAACCGGTGGCATGCTGGAAGTCTGGGCTAATCTCTATGGAGTCACCAACAAGCAAGAACACCTGGATTTAATCGAACGTTACGACAGACCCCGTCTATTTGACCGCCTACTTGCCGGTGAAGATGTCTTAACCAATATGCATGCCAATACCACGATCCCTGAGGTCCATGGTGCAGCCCGAGCCTGGGAGGTAACAGGAGAACAGCGTTGGCGAGAGGTTGTAGAGGCGTACTGGCAACTCGCGGTTACGGATCGAGGCTTCTACTGCACTGGTAGCCAAACATGTGGAGAGATCTGGACACCTCCTGGTGAGTTTTCCGCTCGACTTGGGGATAAGAACCAAGAACACTGTGTCCCTTACAACATGATGCGCTTGGCAGAGTATCTGTTCCACTGGACTGGGGATATCCAGTACGCAGACTACTGGGAGCGCAACCTCTACAACGGCATACTCGCCCAGCAGCACCCAGACACAGGTATGGTAGCCTATTTCCTACCTTTGGAACCCGGTGCAGTCAAGAGATGGGGCTCCCCAACAGAGGATTTCTGGTGCTGTCATGGTACACTGGTCCAAGCCCATAGTATCTACTATGACAATATCTACTTTGGTACTGACAAAGGCCTAACGGTGAATCAGTATATCCCAAGTCGCCTCAATTGGACCTTTGGAGATACCAAAGTGGAAATCACCCAAACCTTTGACACTCGAGAAAGGCGAACCCGTCGCCCGCAGAGTATTACCTTCAACCTAGCAATCAAAGCAGAGCACCCCGTTGATTTCGCCTTGGATATCCGCCTACCATGGTGGCTCAAGGGAACACCAGTAGTGACCGTGAATGGCACTCCCGAGGAGATTGCCAATCAGCCTTCCAGCTATTACAGGATCAAGCGGACATGGAATCAAGACGAAATCCGTGTTGAGTTACCTAAGAGACTAACCACCGATCCACTGGCAGATAGGCCCGATACGGTAGCTTTTATGGATGGACCAGTAGTGCTAGCTGGGTTATGCGATGAAGAAAGAGCGTTATACGGCGATCCGGATTACCCTGAAACCATCCTCACACCGGATAATGAACGTGAATGGATATGGTGGCGACCAGGTTACCGAACGATCAATCAAGAGCAAGGCCTTCGATTCTTGCCCCTGTATGAAATCCGTGATCAGCGCTACACCGTGTACTTTCCCATCAAGAGACCTTGAAGACTTCAGTCTGAGATAGAGGGCATCAGCATTAGATGCCCTACCAGACCTCATGACTGGGGGTCAGGTGCCCATTGCATGAATTATACAGCAACTATAGAGAGAGGTGTCGATGTGAAAGCCAAACCTATCTCCCTGCCAGCCGTGAAACTCAAGGACAAGTTGTGGAAAGAGCGTTTCCGACTAGTCAAAGAAGAAGTAATTCCCTATCAGTGGGACTCTCTGAATGATCGCATCCCAGGAGTTCCCCCCAGCCACGCCATAGAGAATTTCCGTATAGCTGCCGGGGAATCTGAAGGTGAGTTTTTCGGGATGGTATTTCAAGATAGCGATGTAGCCAAATGGTTAGAGGCAGTTAGCTACGTACTAGCCACGGAACCTGATGCAAAGCTGGAAGAAACCGCGGATGATGTAATTGAGCTAATCGCCAGGGCACAGCAAGAAGATGGTTACCTCAATACGTATTTCACTGTGGCTGAGCCGGAGAAACGATGGACCAATCTGAGGGACTGGCACGAGCTATATTGTGCAGGTCACATGATGGAAGCAGCTGTCGCCTACTATGAGGCCACAGGTAAACGCAAGCTACTGGACGTCATGTGCCGCTTTGCCGATTACATTGCCGAAGTCTTCGGGCCCGAACCTGACAAGATGCAGGGATATCCGGGACACCCCGAGATAGAGTTAGCGCTTGTCAGACTTTACCATGCTACTGGCAAGGAGCGCTATCTAAATCTCAGTAAGTATTTCATAGACCAAAGAGGTCAGCAGCCTCATTGGTATGAGATCGAAGCAAAAGGACGAGAAGAAGCCCCAAGACGACATCCCCATGACTATCTCGGCCCCGCCTACAGTCAGGCACATTTGCCCATAAGACAGCAAACCACCGCTGAGGGACATTCGGTACGAGCCTTGTACCTTTTTAGCGGTGTGACTGACGTGGCAGCAGAGACTGATGATAAGGAGCTACTAGAAGTATGCAGGCAGCTTTGGGACAACGTAACCAACCATCGCATGTATGTCACTGGTGCGGTGGGCTCTGATCACTTCGGGGAGCGTTTCACCTTCGATTACGACTTGCCCAATGATAGGGCCTATACGGAGACGTGTGCTAGCATAGCTCTGGTCTTTTGGGCTCATAGAATGTTACATGTTGACCTTGACGGTAAATATACTGATGTACTTGAACGCTCCTTATATAATGGTGTGCTCAGCGGTATCTCCCTGGATGGTAAGAGCTTTTTCTATGTCAACCCATTGGAGGTTTGGCCCAAAGCTTGCTCAGCAAGGAATGATCTAAGGCATGTCAAGCCAGTCAGGCAAGGCTGGTTCTCCTGTGCCTGCTGTCCTCCTAATGTGGCACGACTGTTGGCTTCCTTACCCCACTATGTATACTCATACACATCGGATACAGCCTATGTCCATCTCTACGTAGCTAGTGAGGT
>JAAYSL010000038.1 GCA_012518315.1 Bacillota bacterium
ACATTGGTTATCTGGCCACAGTCCGAAAGCCCGATTTGTCATAGAAAAAGGAGCAGTCTGGCGGCGAATTCCCCTCAGTTCCTAGAGTACTATTTAGGGCTCCTGCCCTCGGGCAACATATTCTTCGCACGATTCATGCACATGCTCTGCCCTAGCCGGAACTACATGGAATCCTTCCTGGGCGAAATGGTGATCTAGGGTGAAAGCTGTATGAATAGCTTCGTCCCGCATTAGTACAAAGGATGTTGCATCTACAAAGGAGTAGAGCTTATCGAGCCGATGCTCTAGCAAATCAAAGGCCGCTTCAATTTGCTTGGGGCTTACGTCTAGGACACTTATCACCTGGCTGGTGCGGAGTTCCTCATGGAATGCCCAAAATCGCCAAGCCTGCTTCATTCGGGCCCCCAATAGGGTGTATAGTTCGCCTAGAACAAGCTTACTGGTAACAAATAGTGTGCCTTTCTGAATAGCTTCTATATAAGTGGTCCGCATTTCTATGTGGGACGAATCAGCCTCGTCAATAATTGAACACCATGCACTTGTATCAGCAAACCAGCGAGCGCCAATCATGTCTATTCCTCCCAATCCTTGCGATAAATGTACTTATCGTGGTTCCTGCCAACGTCAACAGGAGTATCGGAGGATCTAAACATGCCAATGATGTTAAGAGCAGAATCTGTCTTCGCAGGTGGGCTTTCCCTGGTCACATAGCTCCTAATGGCTTCCCGGATAAGTTCAGCCATGGGTACATTCCGCTGTTTCGCTAAAGACTCCAATTCATCACGAAGCTCAGGTTCAATGTAGAACTGCATACGATGCATACGCCGCTCACTCCGCATGGGGGCACCTCACTTCTAAGTTTAATGTGTGAGCAACTCATTATACGCCTACACACATTGTATCTCTTTGTACCCCTTTGGGCAAATGCTACTCCGAAAAATATGGCCGGAACACCGGCACCCGTGGAGCATCATGAGCTCATCCATCTCCCTTCCTTACCTACCTGCTCAATGATGGTTACATCAATCAGCTACAAACTCGGTCTTACTCATCGACTTCCTTGCCTCCGTCTGTGGTTTCAACAATTGGGCTCTGCGTGGCTCTCTAGGCTAGAGTCTTGGAGCACTAGGCTCCCGCCATCTCAGTAGCATTCCTGTTCAGACGGTCCATAATCGAGACAATCCTCAATGCACTCTCAGTAGGAAAAACGTCGACTATACTCCCAATAGAACGGAAAGGTTCTTCCGTCAGTGCCCTCGGTTCTATGACTCCATTCTTAACCACATAGTCTACGATAGCCTTGACGAATCTTATCTGCTTGCTGTCCAGGTTCTGGTCATCTAGAAATTCCGAAAAGGCCTCGTTTGCTGCCTCTTGCTCAAGACCTACTATCTTGCGCACCAAGATGGTTAGGGGTGTATCACCGAACTCTCTCTCATAGTCTTCCTTTGTTCCAATTTCGTTCCATAGGATTTTCTCCAAAGCTAGGAAGTCATCCTTAGTCAAGCGTTTATTAGTCTTGAGTTTATGTATGGCAAGGTGATTCTGCTTCTCTATCAAATATTGGTTAACCTTCTTCCGGTAGCTTTGCAGTTCGCTTGAGGCGTATTCCCCGGGATTCTCGGAAACCGAAAGGACTTCATCGGTAAAGTCTGTATAGTAGATGCGAGGAGCCTCTCGCTGAATAAACTTGATTAGCTCTCTCAGTGATACCCTAACCTGCTCAAGATCCAGAAGACCCACGCTCGACCAGAACTCCTCAGTTTGGATATCCCGGATCAACCGTTCCTTTTCTTTTACCTGAGGAATTGTGCCCAAGTTCGAGAGAAGGCCCGCGGTTGCAATAACCTCATTCTTGCCCCTGGAGATACTACCACCCATTATCAGGGCAAGTTCTAGAGTGAAGATAAGGCTGTCGAATCGCTTTGCCATCTCATCATCTGTCTCCGGCAGTATTAGGGGGGCTAGATGCTCCTTAATATTCAGTAGGTCAATAGCAGTTAGGTTTTGCCACTGCTGTATATTACCGTATTGCTCGACATATTGGAGACGCTGCTTAACTACGAAGCTCTCTTTGTTCAAAGAGCTAATGTCGTTAACCAACCCCCCCACTAGAGCCTCCCGATAATCTTGATACACCGGATCCTGATAATCTAAGTGCTGCAGCTCTTTGACCAACTCTAGCTTGGTGTTAAATATACGCTCAGTTAGGCCTGGAGCCTGCTTTACCTCTTTGCCCCGGGGAGAAACCCGGAAGAACTCGAAGTTGCCGCAGAAATCAAAAATGAGGAAGTTCTCCTTATCCAAACCTGGACCAAAGAGATTGCGACAAAGCCTCGTCCCCCGCCCAATCATCTGCCAGAACTTCGCCTTTGACCTTACCTTCTTGAAGAAGACCAGGTTGACAACTTCCGGTACATCAATACCGGTATCTAGCATATCAACTGATACAGCTATCTGGGGCATGCTATCCATCAAAGAGAACTTGTCTATTAGGTCTTGAGCATAGTCCGTCTGGTTATCTATCACCTTCGCAAAGCTTCCCTTATAGTGAGGATATAACCTATTGAAGCGCTCCACTATTCTAACTGCATGATTGTGGTTCTTGGCAAAGATGATGGTCTTGCCCAGCTTATCCCCGCCTTCTACTTTGATGCCTTTTTCCATCAGCAAAGCGAGGATCTTATCAATGGTATCATCGTTGAAAAGCCAGGTATTAAGGCTATCGCCAGAGATGAAATCTGGCAGTATCTCTTCATCTGCGAAGGTTTCTTCGTACCTCTCTTTCTCCTCTTCACTGAGTTCGTCGTAATGGATGCCTTCCTGTAGGAACTTGACCGTCGTCTCCACAGTGTTGTAGGGTACCAGATACTCGTCCCTGACAGCTTCCTCCAGCTCATAGGCGTATGTAGGGACATTGTTCTCCATGTTGAATACCTCATAGGTATTCCTATCAACGTCGTCTCTAGGTGTGGCCGTCAGTCCCACTAACAGAGCGTCGAAGTAATCGAAGATAGCCTTGTACTTCTTAAATATGCTGCGATGGGCCTCATCGATTATCACCATGTCAAAATGGCCAACAGTAAATAGCCTCTGGCCATCCTCTAGCTTGGTGTCATCGATGGCATTCATCATGGTAGGATATGTGGAAAAGACCATTCTGCTGTCCGGGTTATATTTGCTATCTAACAAGTTGCACAGGGATAGACTGGGTAAGAAGGTACTGAAGCTATTCTTAGCCTGTTTCACCAAGGCTGTTCGGTCAGCAAGGAATAATACATTCTTGATCCATCCATGCCTCGAAAGAACGTCCACTAAAGAGATAGCTACTCGAGTCTTGCCACTGCCGGTAGCCATCACCATGAGGGCCTCTCTGGCACCGCTGGAAAGAGTTTCACATACCGCTTTAATAGCTTCCTTCTGATAGTATCGATTAGTTATGGCATCACTTATGTTGATGTCATCTAGCGGTATTCGATGTCTTCGTCTATCAATGCGCAGTTGCAGCTCCTCTTTGGAGTAAAACCCAGAAACAAGGCGGTCAGGATAGAAAGTATCATCCCAGATATGTGTTTCAAAACCATTGGTGTAGAAGATGATGGGCCGCTGTTCGTATTCCCTTTCTAGGCAGTCAGCATATAGGCTAGCTTGATGCTTACCTTTCTCCGGACTGATGCTGGCTCGTTTGGCTTCCACCACTGCCAGTGGCTTCCCGTTATCCCCAAGAAGGACATAATCGGCATAGCCCGTACCAGTGCCAAAAGGCATACCTTGAAGTTCATACTCTTCGATACAGTCCTCTCCGAATACCCACCCGGCATCTTTAAGCTCGACATCTATGTACTGCTTTCTTGTCTGGAATTCAGTTATCTCTTCGACACTGAAATCATGCCGTTGGATATTCTGCTCCCTAACCGCTCTTAGTTTTTCCCTAAGCCCTTCGTTTTCCTCAACGATACTGTTTAGTTCACGGTCCTTAGCTCCAAGTTCATCGTAAAGCTGCTTGAGCTCAGCCGTCGTTTTTCTTTCCTCTTCTCCTGTCCGAAGAATGTCTTCTCTGAACTCCTGTTCAACATACTCTGGAGAATAACAGTAGTCCAGCCATGAAACGAACTGATGAAGATTATGGAGGGAAACAACCACTTCATCTCGGTCAATGGTTCTATTGGAGTGAGCAGCTACGTTCCCGAGCTTTACCACATATTTGATCAGGGGGAATAGCCCTGGCTCGATTACTGCCCTGAAGGTTGAATCATGGATTAGGCTAGACAGGTTGTCCTGATACGGTACCCTAAGGTCGCTATCTGAGCTATACAGCCACTTTACAGCTAGCTCCAGGGCACGGCGAGACAGGATAGCAGCGGTAGCAGGGCTTACTGCTATGCTCTTCTCAGCTTCTAGGCAGGCGCCCGCAAAACTGCTAAACTGTGGGTTTTCATTAAGAAATGCAAAGTTTGAAGCCATGCCCCTCCTCCTCTAGTTGAAGAGCTCCCCCTTGAAGGCTCTTTGCATGATGCTGTTGAAGGCGTTGTGCATTTCGAGAAGACCACTTTCCAGTAATTGCTTCTGAGCATTGGTCGTTTTAACTATCCGTGCAAATTCATCTTGAAGAATGATTGGCGGAATGTATATTTTGATATCCTGCAACTCCTGAGCATTGATATTCGCCATCCCTATAATATTCCGGCACATGTGTTCCAAGACTAACTTGCCATACCTAGTGTTTAGGTATGCTGCAATGAATTCTGGATTGGCCTTATCATTAGCTCGAACTCTTATTAGGTAGCCCGCATATGCCATTGGATAATTCTGGCGGTAGACCGCTGTCTTGCCTACGAGCTCCCTGCTATTAGTACGGTTAAACAGTATGTCCCCGCTTCGAACTAGGTATTGTTCGAGCTCATTCTCTTCGAGATCAATGTACTTTAGATCGGTGAAGTCCCAGGCCCCAGAATAAGTAATATTGTTCATCCGAAGTATTGGATACTGACCATCTTTGGTTTTAGCCTTTTTACTGGTCCCATATTTCACATTAGAAACAACATCTCTGATGGTCCCTGTTGCCCATTGCTTCGTGTTCTTGAACGGGTCACCAAACATATCCAAAAACACGCTCTGCAGAAACTCATCCAGCATTTCTATCTGCTGCTTCCGCTTATTAATAAGCTCTTGGGCTTTGTCTAAGGCGTCGACTATTCTCTTTTGGGTGTCTAGTGGGGGGACGGGTATAGGGGCTTCTTTAAGGAACTTGAAGTGCCTGCTGTAGCCAGTGTCCTTTGGAAATCGTATCTGCTTCAGATAATGAAAAAGGTATCTGGGATTGAGCTCTCTTGATGGGACAAGAACCTTAACGCCATCAGCACCTATAGCAAAAGGTGTTTCCACGAATTTCAATACCTTGGTATGATCCCCAAATATCACACAAGGAAGAGGAGCTTTACATCTCAAGCTCATGTCGTCAACATAACCGGCTACATCTTTTTGACCCTGGTCAATAACAGGTAGCCTACCATTATCCTGGTATTCCCTCTGCCTGATTCGGGGATTACCACCAGTCTTATCAGACACGACTTCTAGGAAGGGGACTACCCGCCAACTCGTCGGAAAATGCTGTCTATTCATATAGCATATTCTCCAATTCGTTCAATCCCCTAAGTACTTGACTCTCTAGAGCCCTAATACACTCTAATATCACCTTAGGCTCCTCATACTCCACTTCCTCGTACTCAATCTCTTTATACCGATTGATGGAGAGGTCGTGACGACTCCCCGGACTGAAGTCCGAGGCTTCTCGGTTCATCTAGCCTGCTACTGC
>JAAYSL010000257.1 GCA_012518315.1 Bacillota bacterium
CCCCAAAACCTTTGTGTCATGCTAAACCCACCAGTTGTGTCAGGTATGAGGATAAAGAGATAGGCTGTAAATCCTCTTCATCAGCCATCCCTAACCTCCGATTGCGGTATCGAGCTCTGTACTAATGTTGCCTAAGATAGCACCGACGCTAACACCCATTGCTCGCAATAACCCGATTACAGCAATAGCCACCAACGCCAAGATCAACCCATACTCCACCATGCCCTGTCCTTCTTCATCCTTGACAAACCGGGTCTGTAGGTAGAACCACAGTGTTGATAACATCCTTTTTCATCCTCCCTTTTATGTAAAGCCGCAAGTCCTTCACCTCCTAGAAGGCAAACCCTTCTCAAAGCAAAAACCCGTTTGCGGGCGGCGGCCTTGGGCAAACGGGCTGTTTGTGGGGTAGGGTGAATCGATTCCACCCACAACCGGGCATATGATCCCGTTCTTCGGCGGCCCGACCATCATAGCAGTTCTGCGGCACAAAAGAACTGCCTTAGATTCGAAGCTTTGCGTCCCCTTCTTTCGAAGGGTTTGCCTTTATCGGAAGCTAGGTTTTCTTGTTGTTTTGATCTTCTCATATGGGATGATGGAAAAGAATCCCGCGAAGGACTCAAATATGGAGGGAAAGAAGTACTAATTATATGATTGTATTGGCTGAAATATCTGTAAACGGGACTATCGGCCTATTTCTCTCTACCTAGAAGCACCAAGCCGGTAGAGGTAACGGCTTGGTAAGGGTGGGGGTCTTGGCTAAGCTTGGTGGAAAGGCAGGGGGCGGGGGTGCCTTTAGCTTATTCCTCTAGGCGGCGACCATTCATACCCTTCTTTAGAGCATAGATAGCCGCCTGGGTGCGATCATCTAGCTCGAGTTTCCTCAAGATATTGCTCACATGGTTCTTCACAGTCTTTTCACTAATCATGAGCGTAGCGGCGATCTCTTTATTGCTTTGTCCACCGACAATACACTCCAAAATCTCACTTTCCCTAACTGTTAACCGAGAAAGCAGTCCCGGATCTTTCCCCGGTGATTCCGGGCGGGGCCTTGGGACCTCTGTATAGACCGAGCCTTGCCAGTCCCCTGTGGCAGCGACTTCTTCCCTGCCCTGGGAAAGCCGCCCAAACTCCTCTAGTACTTTCTCCAGCAAAGGAGAGCGAAGGTAAGCATGCCCCTCCTTGACCGTGCGGATTGCTTCCGCTAGGTTAGAAGGATCCACATCCTTAAGTACGTAGCCACTAGCACCTGCCTGAATCACCTTAAAAACATACTCATCATCGGCATGAATCGTCAGGACAAGTACCTTGCTTTCCGGAGCCACTTCTTTGATCCTTTCAGTGGCCTCTAGTCCGTTAAGGCCTGGCATATTAATATCCATTAGGACTACATCAGGATGCAGGGCCTCAGCTAAGGCTACTGCCTCGTTACCATCAGCAGCTTGGGCCACCACTTTAATATCCTTTTCTAGCTCCAGAATACGGCATAGACCCTGTCTTAATAATGCATGATCATCTGCGATAAGCACTTTTATCTGTTCCAACAAGCCACCCTCCTTTGTCCCCATCACGGTCATCCTCTATAGAACCCAGTGGAATACAGGCAGATACGGTGGTGCCCTTCCCGGGAATTGAGATTATGCGAAGCTCTCCACCTAGAAGATCCACCCGCTCCTCCATGGACATCAATCCGTAGCTATCGGCGTTCTTGGCCCTTTCTCGGGCCCTTTCTAAGTCAAATCCTTTCCCATCATCTTCCACTTGCATATTGATCTGATAATCTGTGAACTCAAGCCTAACCGAGATCCGGCTGGCTTTGGCGTGCTTACGGGCATTGTTGACCGCTTCTTGAACCAAGCGAAAGACAGTGACCTCCACTACCCCTTGTAGTCGCTGTTCTTTGCCAAGCACGACAAGTTCAACATTAATACCTGTCTCTTCCTTAACAGCTTCCGTAAAACGCCGGAGTGTCGGGGCAAGACCTAGATCATCTAAGGCCATGGGGCGTAAATCGAAGATGATGCGACGAACATCTACTAAGGTTCTCTGAACCATGTCTTTTAACTCCGCCAGCTCTTGGGCCAATTCATTGCGATCAGCATCTAAGAGCCGTTCACAGATCTCTGCTCTAAGAACCACATTGGCCATGGACTGAGCTGGCCCATCATGAATATCCCGGGCTACGCGGTGGCGCTCATCCTCTTGCGCCTGGATAATCCGGGTAGCCAGCACTGATTTCTCCTGAAGGCCCTCGATCTCCACCAAGGCTTCCTCCAGGTTGCCAGCAAGGATGTTCATAGCCGCTCCTGCCTGTCTTGTCATGTTCTCAGCTTTAGCCACCAGCTTAGCCAGATTGCGGAGGCTGCGCTCTAACTCATCCCGCTTGCGTCTTAAGGCCGCCTCTCTTTCCCGGGCCACGGCCAGCTCAATCTGCAGAGCCTGAGCCTGATCGTAGGCTTGTTTGATCTCGTCTTCCTGGTGATGCTCAAAATCCCGATTAACCACAGCTAAGCGGGTCTTAGCTTTTCGTAACTGCCTTTCAAGGAAATCAACTTGTTTTACACATACTACCGTTTCTTGTCGGATTTCTTCTGATTGAATCTTTAGCCGATCATATTCGGCCTGTGCCGCCTGGGCAATGCTAAAGATCTCATCTCGGCCATCACGCAGAGCCATAATAGTCTGTTGAAAGACCTGATCGATCCCCTGCATGTCCAGCCTCGGTTTGCGGATCATCAAAACCGCTCTCCTTTGCCTGCCACTGAAACCTTCTCACAGACATTCGATGCCAAGGCCATAGGCTCCTGCTAGGTAGGCTCGCAAAGATCGGCTAAATGCCGCCAGAGGCAGCTTTTACCAACTGCCTCCTGGGTTTTCCTATTGGGTCTTAGCCTCTAGCCGTCTTGAGAACATCAACACAACCACAGTGACTACCCCGCTCTATGGGGATGGCAGCAATCATTTTATATAAGAGGTCTTTAAGCTTTTGATTATTCTCCTCAAATACCTTTAGAACCGCCTCATGGGTCACTGGTTCAATGGATGGATCGTCTTCTAGGCCGGCATCATAATCCGTGATAAGCGCGATGTTCACATAACATATTCCCAGCTCCCTAGCTAGCATCCCCTCGGGATACTGGGTCATGTTAATTACATCCCAGCCGTGGCTTTGGAACTCTCGGCTTTCTGCCTTGGTTGAGAAGCGGGGCCCAGAGATCACCACTACTGTTCCCTTCTCATGAATAGGAATCCCCAAGTCTTTGCCCTGGCTGATAGCAATCTCCCGTAGTTCACTGCAGTATGGATCCGCCGCACTGATATGGGTCGTAATCGGACCATCGAAGAACGTGTCCTCTCGGCCCCAGGTTCTATTGACAAACTGATCGGTTACCACAAAATCCCCTGGTTTGATCTGAGCCTTGAGACTACCGGCCGCGCAGGGTCCGATGATTCTACTCACCCCTAGTTCACGCATGGCCCATAGATTAGCACGGTAGTTAATCTTGTGGGGAGGGAACCGGTGGTCTTTCCCGTGCCTAGGAAGGAAGGCTACCCGCTTACCATCAATAGTAGCTAAGGCAATCCGATCACTAGGTGGTCCATAGGGGGTTTCTACCCATACTTCTTCTACATCGGGGAGAAAATCATAGAAACCTGAACCACCGAAAATCCCGATATCTGCATGATGAGTCAACAAAATGACCTCCTTTGCTAGCCATTAAATAGCGAAGTGGGTGGCAATCACCCTACCACCCACTTAATTCTCCCCTGGCATACAAATCTCCTAGTTAGAATGCCGGAACAACGGCACCGCCATACTCTTCTAGTAAGAAGTCTTTCACTTTCTCTGAGAGTAGGGCCTCTGCGAGCTTGGCTAGGTCTTCCCGGGCCGTGTCAGCCTTTCGAACTGCTAGGACATTAACATAAGGTGACTCACTGCCCTCGATAAACAGTGCATCCTTCAGTGGTGCTAGACCAGCTTCCAGGGCATAGTTCCCATTGATAATAGCCAGTTCTACATCAGGCAACACCCGAGGCAACTGGGCAGCTTCTAGCTCATTGAATTTGAGATCCATGGGGTTAGAGGTAATGTCCAGCAAGGTAGCGGTGATCCCGGCCGCTGGATCTAGCTCAATCAACTCATTTGCTGCCAAGAGCAATAAAGCCCGCCCCCCATTGACGGAATCGTTGGGGATGGCGATTCGGGCACCTTTTTTCAGTTCGTCGATGGATTTGAGCTTCTCTGAATAGGCTCCCATGGGCTCGATATGGACTTTGGCAATATAGGTTAGATCTAGCCTGTGATCTTGACTAAATGCCTCTAGGTAAGGTATGTGCTGGAAGTAGTTAGCATCAAGCTCTCCTTCTGCCAAAGCTAGGTTAGGCTGTACATAATCAGTGAATTCAATCACCTTTAGGTCAATCCCCATCTCGGCTAGATCCGGCTTAATCAGTTCCAGGACTTCAGCATGAGGCCGAGGGGTAGCCCCGACTTCTAGGGTCTGGGCCGCTACTTGAGGAGTGGCTCCACAAACGAGTAGACTTACTGCCAGAATGATCAAAATGGTCTTTTTCACGTAACTAAACCTCCTAGATCACACTTATTTTTTCGACATACGATTGGCCGCCCAGTCTCCCAGCATCTGCATTGCCTGTACTAAAACGATGAGAATGATCACCGTTAGCAGCATGATATCTGTCCGGAAGCGCTGGTATCCGTAGCGAACGGCTAAATCGCCAAGTCCACCTCCCCCTACAGCCCCCGCCATGGCCGAATAGCCAATCAGATTAACAGCTGTAATAGTTAGTCCTAACACCAAAGATGGTAGTGCCTCAGGAATAAGCACCTTCCAGATAATCTGAAAGGGTGATGCACCTATAGCTAAGGCTGCTTCCACTACACCCCCATCTACTTCCTTAAGAGCCGTTTCTACCAGCCTAGCTACAAAGGGAATGGCTGCTACCGTAAGTGGCACCATAGCTGCCGTTGTGCCGATAGAAGTTCCTACTACCTTCCTGGTGAAAGGGATAATTGCTACCATCAATATGATAAACGGCACCGAGCGCCCGATATTGATCACCGTGGCTAATACTCGATTTAGAGCCGGACTTTCCAATATATGACCTCGCTCGGTGGTGACCAGGATAATTCCCAAGGGTAGACCCACCAGCTCAGCAAGGACTACCGCGACCCCCACCATATAAAGAGTCTCACCGGTGGCTTGCCAGATCAAGCGCCAAATCATGGGGTTAAACATCCCGCAACACCTCCACCTGCAGATCCTGCCTAGCTAAATACTCAGTAGCTTCATTGAGTGCGGCACTCTTGCCGGATAATTCCACCACTAGAGTCCCAAAGGGAGTGTCTTTGATATGGTCAATCCGCCCAAAAAGGATATTGACCAGCACAGGATAGCGCTGCATGAGATCTGCCATGATGGGCTTCCCGGCGGAAGCGCCAATAAAAGATATTTTTAGCAGTATGCTATCCCCATTATTAGAGTGCCGCTGGAGGAGGTCTTCTGGAATATCAATTTCGATGACACCCCGCACCAGACGCCGTGCCTCGCCGGTCTTAGGCGCTGTGAAGACTTCCAAGACTGGCCCATGTTCAACAATCTGACCATTTTCGATTACTGCCACCCGATCACAGACCTGTTGAATCACAGGCATCTCATGGGTGATTAGTAGAATCGTAAGTCCCATCTTCCGGTTGATATCCTGCAAGAGATCTAGGACAGCGGTCGTGGTCTCTGGGTCAAGGGCTGAGGTTGCCTCATCACACAGAAGAACCTGGGGCCGATTAGCCAGAGCCCTAGCTATACCTACTCTCTGCTTTTGCCCACCACTTAGTTGGGCCGGGTAGCTACTGGCCTTATCCTCTAGACCTACCAAGTGCAAGAGTTCTAATACCCGCTCTTTGGTCTCCCCTTTAGGGACACCGGTAATCTCCAAAGGGAAAGCAACATTGCCAAACACCGTCCGGGAAGATAAAAGGTTAAAATGCTGAAAGATCATGCCGATTCGCTGACGAGCTGCCCTAAGCTCCCGGTTATCTAAGGCTGTCATATCGATGCCATTGACTAATACTGTCCCCTCCTGGGGTCTTTCTAACATGTTGATACAGCGTACTAAAGTGCTCTTGCCTGCACCACTCAGGCCAATGATACCAAAGATCTCCCCAGGCTCAACTTTGAGGCTTACATCATCTAACGCCCGGGTTTCTCTTTGACCATCGGTATAGATTTTGGTCAAGTGGCGAATCTCAATCATTTCCCCACCCCCTATGCACAACCAACTGCTCAAAAAAATCCCCTTCCAGACGGAAGAGGATTTATCTAATACAACTCCGTCTCTCATCTCTCTAGTGCCTAAGACACTAGCAGGAATTGGCACCTTGCGCCAAAGCGCCGGTTGCCGGGTTTCATCGGGCCAGTCCCTCCACCTCTCTTGATAAGAGCAAAGAACTTACTCATTGCAGTTTTTGTTGTTAGACCAAGTATAGCAGTAGCAGTTTTTCCTGTCAACAGCTATTTTTGGGAATGCCATTAAGGTATTGCTTAAGCCACCGGCTGATTAGGTCAGATTTGGTGTGTGACGACTCCCCGGACTGAAGTCCGAGGCTTCGGCTTCCCGACTCTCACCGTGATCACCATTCACCATAGACCATGAGCCTCATTACCAGATGGTATAACCTCCATCGATTACCAGAATATGTCCCGTAACGTAACTTGAGGCGTCTGATGCCAAGTACACAGCTGTGGGGCCGATTTCTTCCGGTTCGGCGAATCTCCCCATCGGCACTTGCGATAGAGCATCGGGTCCCTGCTCAGTATTGATCCACGGTTCATTTAGGGGTGTCTTGAAGTAGCCAGGAGCAATGGCGTTCACCCGGATATTGAACTCTGCCCATTCGGCGGCAAAAGCCTTAGTTAACATATTAACTCCGCCTTTAGACGCGCAGTATGTGCCTACTGCACGTCTCCGATTAACAATTAAGGAAGACATGGAGGAAACATTGATGATAGACCCTCCGGTACCTTGTTCAATCATCACACGGCCAACTTCTTGGCATGTATTGAAGGTTCCCTTGAGATTAACATTCATGATGAGGTCATAGTCTTCGCTAGTCATGTCCTTCATCCAGTAACGCCGGTTTAGCCCAGCACTATTGATCAAGATATTTATCTTGCCAAAATCAGATTTGACTTCACTCACCATATGATTGACAGCATCACGATCGCTTACATCCAGGCGAAAGCTCTTGGCTTGTCCTCCTAAGGCTTTTAGGTTTTTTGCTGCATCTCGACCCTTTTCTTCATTGATATCTACAACGATCACATTAGCTCCGCTCTGAGCTAAAGACCTAGCCATCGCCTCCCCGAGACCCTGGGCTGCCCCAGTAACGATTGCCACTTTGCCTTTAAGACTAAATGCCTCTAACACTAGCTCACCTTCTTGTCATAGTATTCATCTAGCCTAGCAATTCCTGAGCCTGTTCCACTATTGACTCAGGAGTTAGCCCATAGTGCTCTAGTAATTCCCCATGGCTCGATGCCGATTGACCGAATCTATCGGCTATGCCCACTCTTCTAAGTGGGAGTGCCTCTCCAATGATATCGGAGATGGCACAGCCTAGTCCCCCGATGATGCTGTGCTCTTCGGCCGTAATGATTCCCTTTACTCCATGGGCCAGTTGCCTAACTGCCTCTGCATCCAAAGGCTTAATGGAACTGACATTTATAACACGGAGGGAAACCCCCTGCTCTTCCAGCATTTCCTTAGCTTTTAGAGCTGCGGAAACCATTAAGCCGTTGGCATACACCACGATGTCCTTGCCCTCCGATACCAGTCTTGGTTTGCCAATCACGAACTCATCTCGACAATCGGTGATGACCGGCATCGGACTGCGGCTAATCCTAAGATAGACTGGGCCATGGTATTCCAGAATCGCCTTGACTGCCTGTCTCACTTCCACAGCATCAACTGGCACGATAACGGTCATATTCGGAACCGCACGCATTATTGCCACATCTTCCACAGACTGATGTGTCGCCCCATCTCCAAAATCCGACAAGCCATAGCTAGATCCAACCAGCTTGACATTGAGCTTAGGAACAGCAATACTTTGTCGAATCTGATCATACGCTCTACCGACTATGAATACGGAAAAGGAGTGTGCAAATGGAATCTTCCCTGTCAACGATAAGCCTGCAGCAACAGAGACCATGTTTTGCTCGGCAATCCCCATTTCGAAGAACCTATCTGGGAAATTCTCTTTGACATACCGAGACATTGTAGAACCGCTTAAGTCAGCATCAAGAGCGACTATGCGTGAATCCTGCGTGGCCGCCTCCAATAATGCTCTTCCGTAGGCATCCCGGGGACATTCAAGTCTTGCCATGTCACTCACCTCACATATTGGATATCTGGAGCTTGGCTTGTTCAAATTGCTCGGCGGTCAGTTCGCCGTTATGGAAACTGGGAACACCTTCCGCAAAAGACACTCCTTTGCCCTTTACGGTATGAGCGATTATCGCACAAGGAACGCCTTTGACTTCATCCACTTCATCCAAAATATCAACAATAGACTTCATATCATGGCCATCAATCTCGAAGGTCTTCCATCCAAAGGCCGAGAACTTTGCACCGATATTTCCTGTATCAAAACACTTTTTGATGGGGCCCGTTGCCTGTAGTTTGTTGTGGTCTATAATGGCCACAAGATTGTCTGCTTTGTAAAAGCTTGCAGCTGTGACTGCTTCCCATACCTGACCTTCGGCGAGTTCACCATCACCCAAAATCACATATACCTTGTAGTTCTTTCCATCGAGTCTTCCACCCAATGCCATTCCCAGCCCGATAGATAGACCCTGCCCCAAAGAACCGGTATTGCATTCTACCCCAGGTGTGTAATCTCTCTCAGGATGCCCCTGAAGTATGGCGCCCAGTTTCTTGGTATTAGCCAGCTCCTTTTTGTCAAAATAACCACATTCGGCTAGAGCAGCATACTGTGCCAATGCTGAATGTCCCTTGCTAAAAATGAATCGATCACGATCCGGATCCTGTCGCCTATTAGGCGAATGGTTCATCTTGTAAAAATATAACGCGGCAACTATGTCTGCAGCAGACATAGAGCCCCCTAGGTGTCCCTTGTTATTCACGCCGATTGCCTCGAGGATGCCAAGCCTGATCGCCTTAGCCTTTTCCTGAAGATATACTAGGTCTCGGTTTTGCACGCAAGTCACCTCATTTCATCTGTCTTTATTTCTTAAGCGATATTCCATTCAACTTCTCATAAAACAGTGCTAACCCGCCATGATCTACTGACTCACGTCCATCAGCGACCAATGCCTGCATCATCTCCATCACTTGGGCAGTCAGAGGCACTGCTGTGTGCAGATTCCTACTTGTTTCGAAGACGTTCGCCAAGTCCTTGACGTGCAGATTCATTCTGAAGCCGGGCTCAAAATTGCCGCTAAGCATTCTCGGTGCCTTGTCCTCCAAGCACTGGCTTCCCGCTAAGCCTGAGCGAATAGCGTGAAAGATCTTTTCTGGGTCAACTCCTGCTTTCTTGCCGAAAGTCAAAGCCTCAGCAACTATAGCGATATTTACCGCTACAATCATCTGATTAACCAGTTTGGTGGTCTGACCAGCGCCTATGCCACCCACTAGTGTTACAGAACCACCCATCACTTCCAGAATCGCCCTGCATTGCTCAAATGTTGACTCTTCGCCACCCACCATAAAGGCAAGGGTACCTGATTGCGCCTTTTCTATACCACCGCTTACCGGTGCGTCTAGTGTGGACACTCCTTTGGCTGCAAGGCTATCCGCAATTTCCTGAGAAACCAATGGGGATATAGAGCTCATATCCACCAGAATTTGCCCTTCCCTTACTCCTTCGATCACACCACTCTCACCCAAAACTACTTCCCTGACCTCAGGTCCGTTTGGCAACATAGTCAGGATAATGTCGCAACTGGCCGCTACTTCCTTAGGAGACAAACCTTCGTTTGCCCCGAGCTTCACAAGCCTCTCAACAGGCTCCGGTTTAATGTCATGAACCGTTACTTCATAACCGGCCGTAATTAGGTTCTTCGCCATAGGCTCACCCATGAGTCCTAACCCAATGAAACCCAGTCTTTCCATAGTGGTCCCTCCCCGATAGTTGTGATCATTTCGCATTGGACAATGCCTGACCATAAGCCTTGTTCTACTCTGACGAGCTTAAGCTCTCTACGATAGCTTTATGAGTGTTGTCCATGTGCCGCTGCATAGCCTCAGTAGCTTTTCCCACATCTCTAGCTGCAATAGCTCTTAAGATGCTTTGGTGATCTTTAATCCCTCTTTCAAATGCTCCTTCATATTCAACTATCTCTAATTGTTGCTTGACTAGAAACACATCGATAGCATCGAAGATCTTTATTATTACTTTGTTCTTTGTGGCCAGAGCTATTTGACGGTGAAACTCATGGTCTGCCTTAGCAAATGAACTAGGATTGCCCTTGTGAAGAACCATAGTGTCTAGCAGTATCTCAAGTCTCTCTAGCTCATCCTCGGTGGCTCTGCTGGCAGCAAGACCCGCCGTCCTAACTTCTATCATGTCACGAGCTTCCATAATCGCCAATATGTCTTCCCGTTCACTTAACAGCATGGGCACAAAGGGGGGCAGCAGCGTCTCCAAGCTTGGGTAAGACACGTAATTTCCCTCACCATGCTTAACTTCAATCAAACCCATGGAGCTCAGTTGACGAATTGCCTCTCGAAGTGCGGAACGACTAATCCCGAATTGGCTTGCCAATTCTACTTCTCCCGGTAGACGTTCTCCTTGTTCCCAGTAACCCTCGACAATTAATGCCTGAATCTGATCGGCGGCTTCTTCCCATACTTTCTTGCGCCTTATTTTTTCAATTCTCAACGTTACACCCCGATTACCAAACAGACTACATATTCCACTTGATTGTCCCACAGGTCACATTACTCGTCACACCTCGGATGTCCGACAACCCATTAGAATGACAATTCATTGCAAACACCCTAAACCCTTCTTT
This sequence comes from Bacillota bacterium, assembly GCA_012518315.1. GTDB lineage: Bacteria > Bacillota > Limnochordia > DTU087 > DTU087 > JAAYSL01. The sequence continues at coordinate 11,052 of JAAYSL010000257.1, forward strand.
TCTGCCAAAGGCTTCTCACATTCACCTTGTTTCCCATGTGAACGGCGGGATGTACCGGGGATACGGTTCTTGTTGAGAGCAGGCCTCTATTGAAAATATTCTAGCTAGAAACACTCTCCAGGATCTCCTGGCTGATACTGTCCAGACAACCCATCTCTGCCGCTAGATCCATTATGGTATAACGGTGAGGTTTCATTTCTCTCCCACTTCTTAGAGACGCCGCAAGCCAGTCACGTTGTATACCCAGCTCCTGAGGGCTCTGGCATAGATTAAGGGTGGCAAGGTGAGAGCGGATTTCGTCGGTCTTCAAAAGTGATTTTGGCACTTCTTCTTGGATCCTGGCCCAGTTAGGTATCAGTAGATCCCTGGTCTGCCTTCTGATTTCCTCTTTCTTGGTTTGCTCCCAGTTCGGCGAGTAAAGGGCTTCCCATGCCCCAGCAAAGTCCCTTTGGAGCATTTCCTTGTAATCTGCAATAGACAATCTTTCTCTGTAGATTCTGTCCCAGGCTAACTTGTCAGGATCCATGGCCAAGACACGCTCATGCATTTCTGTCATCAAAAGGGTGCCGATGGCCACCTTATCTCCATGATAGAATAGGCGTCCATGGGCAAGTCCCCGAATTTCCCAGAAATGAGCTAGCTCGTGTTCTGCTCCTGATACAGGACGGGAATCACCAAACATGAGAATTGCTACCCCCGATAAAATCAACCCCTCGGTTAACCGCAGCAAGGCATCGGGATCACCAGAGCCTAATGCCTTAACATCCTTAAGGGCAGTAGATAGTACTTGCTCCACGATTCCGGCAATAGTTGGGCAGTAGTATTCACCATTGATAATGTGAGAAAGTCTCCAGTCGGCTAGTGCTATGGATTTCCCCAGTAGATCGCCAAAGCCAGCCGCTGCCATTTCCAAGGGGGCGGTGGCCAGAATGTCAGGGTCAACATAAATAGCTGTTGGATACGCCGCGGGAACCGTCCGTTTGAAGCTGCCGGTCAAAAGAGCAGCCACCGTTGAGGCATATCCATCCATGGAGGCTGCTGTACCTACACTAAGGAAAGGCCGATGGGTTTTGTGGGCCACAAAGCGAGTGATATCATTAATAGTGCCTGAACCTACTGCTACTAGAAACCCTGACCCTTCGGGAACCTTTAGCAAGACTTCGCCTAGGCTGCGCTCATCTGGCAGCACCCAGTTAGCAGGCTGCAGGTTGTGTCGTGGATGCAGAACGACCCGATCTAAAGCAATGCCCGCCTGCTTTAGTACTGCTTCCACCTGCCTTCCGGCTACCTCAAAGGTAGTCTCATCAGCGACTATGAGTGCTTTTCCCGCCAGACTTAGTTCAGGGATATCTTGTTCTAAATAGTTTAAGGCACCCGCTCCCATGCGGATCCTCTGAATGGGCACCTTATGTAACCGACCACACTTGCATTGGAATTCTGCTCCGGCTAGTTCTTCTAGCTTCCAGATCATGGTGCATCTCCTTTCCATTAGTGGAACGTTATTGCCCCCTAATTGCCATACCTTATTCAGATCACTGCTCATCGTTGCCCGTAAGCTCATTCAATACTCACAATGCACAGGATTCTACATATTGAGATGTTAGCCATATGCTCTGTCGTTCCCTTTCAGCACTTGGCCAAATGCTGTGGTTTAATGAATAATAGGCTTTCCGAAAAATATGTAGATTTGCAGGAAGATACCCCCTTATAGATCCGCGCCGGGAAAACCCCGGAATTCATTCCGGGGATGAAAGGCGAACAAGCGTTTGACAAAGCCTTTACCATATGGTACCATGTAGTTGCTATGAAAATGCATTCTTCAAGACACTCGG
>JAAYSL010000258.1 GCA_012518315.1 Bacillota bacterium
AAAGCCGAAAGGTAGGGTGCATGCTCGGGCAAGTTGCTTAAGCTAGATATTCTGCAATTGGGGGGCTTGACATGACTCTGTTGGAGCTTACTGGTGTCAAGAAGATTTACCGGCAAGGGCAGATCGAAGTGCCTGCCCTGCGGGGCGTTGATCTAGTCGTCGAACCAGGGGAGTTCACTACCCTATTTGGTCCTTCCGGCTCGGGGAAGACCACACTGCTTAACCTAATTGGCTGTCTAGATCAGGCCACCGATGGTTCCATCATTTTTGATGGTAAAGAGCTGAGAGAATTGGATAAGAAGGATCTTGCTAGGATTAGGCGGGAGAAAATCGGGTTTGTCTTCCAAAGCTATAACTTGATCCCAGTGCTAACTGCCTATGAAAATGTGGAGTTTGCCATCCGGCTGGTTAAGGAGCATAGTAATCAGGAAGTCAGGGATAGGGTGATGGAGACCCTGGCTGCTGTTGGCCTGGAAGGGCTGGAAAACCGCAAACCCAATGAATTGTCCGGCGGTCAAAAACAGCGAGTCGCTATAGCAAGGGCCTTAGTTAAGGAGCCGAGACTGATTTTGGCCGATGAGCCCACCGCTAACCTAGATTCCAAGACTAGCGAAGAAGTTCTAGAAGTGATGGTGAAAATGAACCAGGAGCTGGGAACTACATTCATTTTCTCTACCCATGATCCCAAGGTGATGGACTATGCTCGGCGACTACTTGAGATAAGAGATGGCCTTATTTCCCAAGATAGAAGGAGGGAAAAAGCCGATGTTTCTCACTAAGCTCGCCTTAAGAAACCTCGCACGGCATCGAAACCGCACCTTGATCACCAGTATGATCATCGCGATAGCAATCTTCGCTTATATCTTGATGGACTCTTTGATCGGCGGCATGACTGATATGTCCTATGCCACCTTGATTGATTATGAGGTTGGCCACTTACAGGTGGTAAATAGTCAATACTGGGAGGAGCAAGAAAAGCTTCCACTTAAAGACCTACTCCCAATGAAAGCAGCCGCTCAAGTGGCTTTGGCGAATACCATCGGCTACAAAGGGGGCTCTCCAGAGCTAGAGTTTGTCGCTCGACTGAACAATGGGATTAACGAACTTCCCGTGATAGGCAAGGGGATTGTCCCTAGTGACTTTAGCAGGGTCATTTCCTTTGATGGGTATTTTGTCGAAGGCGAGATGTTCGCTTTGGGTGAACACCGGGCTGTTATGGGTAAAAGGTTAGCTGACCTCCTCGGACTGGAGAAAGGTGATTATATCACCCTTCTAGTCAAGGACAAGAACGAAACCTTCAATACCATCGAGGCAGAGATAGCTGGCCTTGTACACACAATTAATCCTAATGTCAACAATAACATAGTCTACCTCCCCCTTGATCTGGCTCAGCAAGCCTTGGATGTGGGTGATGAGATAAGCCGGATAGTCATTAGGCTAGAGGATAAAGACCTGGCCGGTAGGGTTGGTCCAGAGCTGGAACGTGGTCTAAAGAAGCTCGATGGTAGCATAAGCGTTTATCCATGGTATGAGCTAGAGGCTGTATCGGTGGCCGATGCCAAGAACGCTGGCATTAAGCTCATGCTAGCTATCATACTACTCATCGCAGCTATCGCCATCATCAATAACGTGATTCTAGCGGCACTGGAGCGGATGCATGAGATCGGCATGATGAAGGCCATGGGTTTGGAAATGAAAGAGATTATCTATGTATTCGTGATTGAATCTACTGGTATAGGGATCCTCGGTGGAGCTTTGGGCATGCTCCTTGGTGCCATCGGTGTTGGGCTATTTGCCAATATCGGCGTAGATTTTACCTCGATGATGTCAGTAGATATGGCTGATTGGGGCATACCTGTCTTGGGCAGAATCTATGGCAGCTGGAACTTTGGTACTTTCGTTCAAGGTTTCCTGTTTGCCACTATCGTTTCATTATTGGCGAGTATATGGCCGGCTTTGTGGGCGGCTAGAAAAGATCCCATCGTGGCTCTTAATCAACTTTAGGGGGGTAAAGCATGATCCTCGCGAAAATGGCTTTCCGGAATCTATCTAGGCACAGGTTACGTACTTTTGTGTCCATATTGGCGATTGCGTTTTCTGTTTTGATCGTGGTCTTCGCTAGGGGTTATGTGACGGGCATGGCAGATGCAGTCGTCGCAGACCACATCTATTATGACTCAGGACACATCAAGATAGCCCATCAAGAGTATCTTAACCAAAGGCGCCTCCTACCCCTAAACTATCCAATAGATAACCTCACCGATACCATAGCGAATCTACAAAAAGTAGATAATGTCGACATGGTTGTCCCCAGGCTTAGATTTGGAGCCATGGTAAGCACCGGTGAGGAGCTGGTTACCATGAATGGTTGGGGTGTCGACCCAGTCAAAGAAATAGCCTTCACCGATATTGCTGATTACTTGGTGGAAGGGAGAATGGCAGTACCTGGCAAATTGGAAGTTGTGATGGGCACAAAGCTCCTTGAAGAGATAGACCGCCAAGTGGGGGATAAAGTGACTGTTGCATTTAATACTGCCTTTAACTCCCTAAGTGGAGCCACTTTCACCATCGTCGGCAGGATACAAAGTGGAATGAAGCTACTGAACGAGTATGTCTTTTTCTTGCCGCTAGATGAAGCCCAGCGCCTGCTATATATGGATGATCAGGCAACAGAGTTGCTTGTTGTTACACCTGATCCTAGACTTGTTGATGCCACCTTACCTAAAGTAAGAGATTTGCTGGCAAGCTGGAGTGGAGAGTATGTGGCTTTAGGGTACAGAGAGACCAGTGATCTCATCCCCTTTATGGATCTGGCAAAGCTGATCTATAACCAAATGTACATTTTTCTGGTGCTTCTAGCCTGTGTAGTAGTGGTAAACACCATGATCATGATCGTCAAGGAACGAACAAGAGAGATTGGCATGATGGCTGCACTAGGGTTAGAAGGTAAGGATATCATGGGGCTTTTCTTAGTAGAAGGTGGCATCATGGGTATAACCGGTAGCCTTATCGGGGCGTCATTGGGATTCTTCTTAACAAAGCACTTTGCTAAGGTGGGCATCGATTTTACGTCGGCTTTGTCGGGGATGAGCCAGGATATTGTCATCAATGCCATTATCCGACCAACAGCTTCCCTTGGCAATACCATCTTCGCCTTTATTCTGGGGATAGTCATTGTCACATTTGCCTGCATGATTCCCGCCCGAAAGGCGGCCAAACTAGAACCCACCGAGGCTATGCGGGCAGTATAAAGGAAAGGGGTTGGCTACAGTGAAAAAGCGATTTATGATTCTTTCATGCCTCATACTCATCTCGCTTATGGCCTCGCCAATGGCAAGTGCCATGACGGCGGAGGAGATTATTCAGAAAAGGGATAGCAATGAATATGTGAAAACAGCAATAGCCCAGTCCAAGATGGTGATTGTAAGTGGTAATCGAGAGATGACTAAGACCATGACCACTTACGTTGAAGACAATAATGGCCTCACTATCTTTACTAATCCCCGAGATCGGGGGACTAAGTTCCTGAAAAGAGGGGATGACCTTTGGATGTTTTTTCCCGATGCTGAGGATTTGATCAAGATATCCGGTCACATGCTTAGCCAAGGCATGATGGGTAGTGACTTCTCTTATCAGGATGTGATGGAATCCGACAAACTCACGGATCTATATACTTTTGAGCTACTGGGTGAAGAAGAGCTGGATGGGCGCCCTTGCTACATCTTAGAAGGTGTCGCAGTAGAAGGCAAGCAGGTCTCTTACTATCGCCGTAAATCCTGGGTGGATAAGGAGCGGTTTGTGGGCCTTAAGGAAGAACTATATGCCCGGAGTGGTCGCCTCCTAAAGGTAATGAGTACTAAGAAAGTAGAGTTGTTAGAGGAACGATGGTATCCGGTAGAAGCGGTGATGGAGGACAAGTTGCGCAAGAATACACGAACCGAGTTTTACGTTGAAGCAATTGAATTCAATCCTGAGATTCCTGCTGCAACATTCACCCTGGAAAACCTACGTTAAGGGGTCATGTCAATGCGGAAGCTAGTAATCATCGCTTTCCTCATATCCATATTGCTCACTTGCCCGCAAGGACTTCTAGCAATGGAAGCCGGGGGCCAGGTCGATATCCTATGGTCAGGGGTGTTTCAAAGTGATGGCGTTTTTGATAACGAACTGACAGAAAGCCTTGATCTCGAGCTCTTCCTGCCACCATTGGCGAGTAGTGAGGTGCGATATGAGTTTCTGGTGACGAAGCCATTACAAGGTCTATTCAGCGGCAATGAAGCCTCTTACTTTACAAAGAAGCTTTACATCAAGCATAGATTTGAGCATTTTCATTTAACTCTAGGGCGGCAACCCATCTCCTGGTCCTTTGGCTCGCTGCTTAACCCGGTGGATTACACTCTGGGGGCGGTGGCCCTAGATGAGGAAAGTAACAGCAAGTACACTGATGCTTTAGAGATCTATATACCAGTGAATTGGAACTCTGGTGTGGACATGGTGGTTTCATTCCCTGGGGGGGTTGATCCCGCTTTTAAACAAAGAAAGTGGGGGGTTCGTGGTAGATTTGGAATCAAGGGCTTTGACGTAACCCTAAACTATGTGCAAGAGCCCTCCAGTTCGGGGGCGGGGAGAGGGGACAGTGACGGGAGTCTGGGGTTTCCCGGTGGTTTTCTAGGTGAACTTATCCCCAGAAAAAGGGTTGGAGTCACAGCAAAAGGGGATATCGGTGGATTTGGTGTATACGGTTCAGTAGGCCGCTATTTTGAAGAGGGGCTGGAGAGTAGTACTAGTTACCTTGTAGGAGCAGACTATAGCTATGATCTTGACTACTTTACCAAGATCACCATGCAAGTAGAGTACCTAGGCCTACAACCAGACAGCCTTGACGCAGGCCTTAAGGCAAGCTTACTTAAGATGGACCCCTCGGATACTAGGCTAGATTTGCTGATGGGTAGAGTAAGCTATCCCTTGGACGAGTTTTCGTCTATCTC
>JAAYSL010000039.1 GCA_012518315.1 Bacillota bacterium
TAGCCACGGTCAGATTGCCCCTCAACCAGCCGAATCTCGGTGTATACCTTGATCGGCTGCGCGCGTACGGTGAGATCCTCACAATTCACTCTCAGGAAGCATCCCTAGGCCAAGTCTTCCGAGAGGTAACTGGTAGAGGATTACATTAGCCCGGGGACTGCTAGTACTTCGATCACTATGCAATCTGTAGCAAAAGTACTGATCGCAGACTATACCATCCCTTCGATTGTTTCGATCAAACCTTTCATCTTGTTTGTCTCCTGAAGAACGGCTTTGGCCAACCCCACAGCGAGCTCCAATTGGTTGGGTTCGGGATTTACTTTGAGGGACGTCTCCACCCACTTGGCGGGAATACCATCAACCCCATTGAAAGCACCCGCTATATACCCCGTCATGCAGGCTATTGTATCGCAGTCACGACCGAAATTAGCTGACGCAATCACGCTTTTCCGAAAATCCCCTTTTTCCCTATAGAACATAGCAATAGCACAGGGAACCGACTCCATGGGCTCGACGCTCAGGCTCATTCTTCCGGTATCGGTGGCCATCTTGCTACGGCGTTCTACCTGGATAATCAGTTGGTCATAGAACAGCTCGGTCAGTTCCTCAGTATCGTTAGCTTGATCGGCCAAATCCATAGCCTTGATCATCGGTGAATACATTTTGCTGTCCTTGCCATGAGGCAGGTACCTAATCGCCGCTTCCACAACTCCTTCAATAGTAGCATTGGGCTTCATAGCTTCAGCAACAGCTGCTGCCAGCATTGCTGCCGCCTCCCGGGAATGACCATCATGACATAGGGAAATCACATCATAGGCATCAAGGGCCGCCTGTTGTGGATTACAGGCATTAATCACCCCTATGGGGCCAATACTCATTGGCGAACTATTATCTGGAATATTGCCTATGCCGATCTCCCTTGCCGGAATGCGGGTATGCACAATCTTGGCGTAGGAGTTGGATAGCGAAGCCCAAGCTCGCCGATAGTCTGCTTCATCTCTCCACATCTCCAGCAAGTCATCAGCGGTGATCCTCCCCATTTTCTTCACTATGGCTTTGGTAATAAGCAACTGGAAATACGTATCATCAGTGTATGTCCCAGCTTTGCTGCTCCAGGCATAGCTTGAGTATTTCTGAGGCTGAAAGAACTCAGGTGGTCGATCGTAGTCAATGAGATCCTCAACCCTACCCCCGTGGTATTCCCTGATGAACTTATAGTGCATCGTCTCAATCGGGCCCCCCAGGGCATCACCAATAGCACCGCCAATGATGGTTCCGAAAGCTTTTTTAAACAATAAGGTCATCTGCAGATTCTCGACATCGGTCATTTTTGGGCTCCCTCCTAATGTCGCGTCTAGGGTGTCCACACCCGATTACAGTCGCTATCAGTGATAGCAAAGCCTGGCATTAGTCTGCGACCTCCCGAAGGATCTGCCCCACCAAGCGGAATTTGTCAAAGCTAACACCCGGAGGGCAGCTGTCACTGTTGGCCACGATTAGGCCTTCGGGAGGAATACGGGAAACTAGCCGACAAACATATGCCTCTAGTTCGGCTAACGTAGAGTTGAGAAACACTACTGGGTCAATGCCACCGATAATGCAAACATCTTGCCCCAGCACATTGCGAGCCTCCCACAGCTCAACATCACCGGTGGGAGGCGGGGTAAGAGAGTCTATTGCATCGATCCCAAGTTCCGCCTCTACCGGCAATAATGCCCGCATGTGCCCACATGCGTGATGGACCAATAATTTGCCATTGGCATGCAATATCTCAGCCCATTCCTGGATGGCAGGTGCTACATAGGCTCGAAACCATTTTGGGGAAATATTGGTGGTTGATGTATCCTCCCAAAAGATGAAAGCCTCACCAGGTGACCTTGCGGCAATCTTCACGGTTAGCACGTCTAGATAGCGAAGTCTTCCCAAGACATCTAGAACTGTCTCCGGGAAATCTGCTAGGGCATAGACCAATTCTTCAGTTCCGACCCAGTGCTCCAACATGCTTTGAAACCCCGTTTTCATGAACAGGCCCACCAAGGGTAAGAGCAATGCATTTTCTCCGTGCTCGGCCATAGCATTTGCCAGGAGCTCATAATCAGGTTCAATCCTGATGTCATCAAGGTAAGCCTCAAATATGCGAAAATCGCCCTCAGTCTTGAGAGGATGCTCCCACAAGAACCAAGTATTGCCATGGGACGAGTACACATGGACCCAGCGTAGGCAACCAGCTGTAGTCTGTAGTTCTGTGATTCTCCTCTTTCCTTCAACCCAAGACCGCTCCTGGCAATTTGAGTGTATCACCCTGTAAGGCCCCGGAAATCCCCGCAATAGAGGATCTGCCCCCATTGCCCGCAGAACCTCTATCTGGCCCTTCGCCTGCACCTCTGCTGGCTGAGACTCCCACCAATAGGCGAGAAACGGGGCCCAGGGCACACGATCCACCTTCTGACATCGCAACGCTCTCAGTAATCTTTGTTTGGGTGTCAGCATGATATGGTTCTTACCCTCTACTTCGCTTAGGTCGGCAAGCCGCATATCTTACATCCTTGACCAGATCCCCTACTTCGTCTAGGACACGGAAGTAGAATCCCCAGCTGCGTCCACCCCATTCTCTAGTACTGTCCTGCGTACATTTTAGGAGTACGGTATTCCAACCTGCTTTTAGCTGAACCGGCACTTGTATTGGGCGGAAGGCAGGCCGATTATTGGCAAGAACAACCAATTCGCCATTTAGCCAAACCTTGAACCTATCCTCTCCCAGTAGCTCGAAAACCACGGTACGCTCTTCCGGTGACCAGACCTCGCCAGCGGCATAGCCCAGATAGTATCCTAGCGGGCCAAAGCCACCATCTACTGCTTGGCGCAGATCTACATAGCCAAAACAGTCAAACATCTCATTCCGTTTCCAACCTATAGGCTCACCTGCTGCCCCTTCGTACTTGGCAGCATAGTCCACTAGCTCTTGATTCTCAAAGGGATAGACCCGATTAAAGGCCTTCCCTTCCTCTCCGGGCAGTGCTCCCAAGACATACCAAAGTGTGTTGTATTGGCTATGGAGGCAGACAGTCGTACTGAAAGAACGCTCTGTCCCGCAGAGCTTTTTGATCCGGGCTGTCACTTGTACCTCACTACCTGGGTTGAAGGCCTCTCCCGTTGCCTCTAAAGTCCAAGCAGTATCTATGACTCCCTTTAGAGTACTACTGGTTCTAACCGTACTTGGTCTGCACTCCCAGCCCAAAGGTGGTGTTATCTCCCATCTTATCTTTGAATCATCCATTTCGCCCTCTACATAAGCATAGACAACGGCAGTACGTAGAGCTGGGCGAGACACATCCACTCCTAATCGAACCGTGTCCTGACGTAGGGCTAGAGCATGATTCGGAGTAGTCCCATCCTGATCACTAGAAACCATGACTATGGAGACTGAATCCTCTACCGGAGTATGAGGAACCGTAATCACTAGTTGTCTGCTATCACGACAGTAATGCCATCCCGAGCTTGGACATCCTCCATTGCTACAATTCTCGATTTGCCCAGTCGGCATCCCATTGATTATCACGCTCTTGGGAGTATCTTGATCATGCATAATTACTTGGTAAGCTCTGGTTCGTGGTTGCCCGGGATACTGGCCTACGCTCCCGTTGATTACCACGGACCGAGAGTTTTCAAAGTACTCTAACTTAGTCAATGCATAACTGCCATCTTCATAGCCATAGGTTGTGCCATCATCTTCATATAGATCCATCTTGGCATCGGCGCCCGGATAAACATGAACACAAATCACATCTCTCGCTTTGTCCCCAGTATGCTGTATGGGTGCTGCCGTTGGTACAATGGAGCCGCCTTTTACATAAACCGGAATCCGCTCTAAGGGGGCAAAAGCAAGCACTTCTTGGGATCCCGTGATAGGCTCATCTGTCCAATAATCGTACCACAGGCCTTCAGGCAGATAGACTCGTTGCTGGCGCTCACCTTGCTCTACTACCGGAGCCACCAGGAAACTAGGGCCGAACATGAACTGCAATTCCTGCTCCACTGCTTTAGGATCATCGGGATAGCACATAACCATGGCCCGCATCATAGGCTCCCCTGTTAGGTGAGTGTGCCATGCCTGTGTGTAAACATAGGGCATGAGTTCATAGCGCCAACGGATGTGTTTGGTAATGATGGCCTCTGCGTCTGACCCAAAAGCCCATGGTTCATTAGCCGCCCGAGTCCCATGAGTCCGGAAAATGGGACACCACATGCCCCACTGCACCCAGCGTACATAGAGCTCCGGTTCATAGTTCTCAATGGGCATGAATCCACCTATATCTGTTGTCCAATATGGTTGACCGGACATGCAAACCTGTTGACCAATGATTACTTGATCTCGAAATACCTCCCAAGTGCAGCTCACATCACCAGACCATAAAGCGGCCGCATACCGCTGAATCCCGGCATAGGCTGTTCGAGGCAAGCTAAATACCCTTTGATTCGTATATGCTCTTTGTCCTTCATAGAGTGTCTTTACCCAAAGGGTTGAGTAGATGTTATGCACCTGTTCCCGACTACCCCAATGATGTTCACACCCTTTAGGATGCAATTCAGGCTCACCCATGTCTGTCCAATAGCCCCGAATCCCATCATCATAGAGCAGGCGTATCTTTTCCCACCATTCCTTACAGGCATCGGGGTTAGTGAAATCAAAGATGCTGTCATGATCCACCATGGAACCCTCCGGTGGAGTAAACTTGACTAGATACCCTTTATCCGAAAACTCATCCCAAGTCACTGCTCCGCGGTCAATGAAGGGATGTTGGGCTTGCATCAGCTTGAACCCCATGCTGTCTAGCTCACTAGCCATGGCTTTGGGGTTAGCCCAGGTTGCCCTGTCCCATGTCAAATCACCAAAGGTCTTGAACCATAGCCAGTCAATTACCAGCACATCAGCTGGAATACCTCTTTTCCTGTAACCCCTAGCTACCTCCAGAATCTCCTCCGGGCTGCGATAGCGATTTTTGCACTGGATGAACCCCAAGGCCCATTCTGGGGGCAGAGGGCTGGATCCTGTTAGCTGGCGATACCCTCGCAAGATATCCCCGAACCCTGAACGGAGAATGAAGAAACAATCATACTGCCCACTATCCAAAATGATTGCTATTTCTTCAGGGTTACCCTCACCAGAATGCTCCTCATGAGGCCAAGGGGGCTCTGCCATGTATCTTGCCCGCTTGGGATCTGGTGCCCCTTCTGGCATGGCCTTCCCGATAGCGAACCGGGACGGCCACGATGAATTGAGCAAGATCCCGTAGCCACGACTACTAAGCATTAGGGGAATCCCCCCTGGGCCACTTTGTCTAAAACCCCGCCATTCATGCCACATACGCCGTTCTTGATCTCGCAAATTCAGATGGGGATAATTGCCCTGCCCTAGACCATACACGCCTTCATCTTTGGCTAGTTGAAGTCTTTGGATCACTCGATTCTGATCATAATCCAAGGCATTTGCTGCTGTTTCTACTATCGGACTTCCGTCATTGGCCAGTATTCTAAAGCCAAAAGGCTCTTGATTGATCTCGATACACGCCCCACCTGTGGCTACAGAGATCTTCTCCCCATCCTGTATCACACTCACTGCTATTGGCGTCATGGGGGCTTCTTCCACTACAAAGGTTGGCTCCTCTGTAAACACCCCATTGGCGGCCAGCCGTACCCGCAAAATGTCCTCCTCGACAAACTGGACCAACAGTCGGCCCTCTCCATCAGATAGTAGCACGCCACTGTCAACTGGTGCATGGTCTACTATGTGAAAACCTTTCATCTGCCCACCTCCTAGTGATAGCACTTACGCCTTCAATCCACTGAGCGTGATCCCCTCAATAAACCGCTTTTGCATTAAGAAAAACACGAGCAGAACAGGTGCTACAGTAACTGTTGAACCCGCTAGTACCAATGCATAGTCAGTCCAGAACTGATTGGCGAACATTGCCAGTCCCACCGGTAGTGTAAAGGCATTGTCACTGTTTAGGACGATCAAAGGCCAGAGGAAATTGTCCCAATTCCACATGAAGGTGAAAATCGTTAAGGCAGCTAGCCCCGACTTGGTCAGGGGCAGGATAATCGTCCAGAAGATGCGAAACTCCCCACAACCATCGATCTTCGCCGCCTCTCTTAGCTCATTGGGGATCGAGTGCATAAACTGACGCATCATGAAGATCCCAAATGTACTGTAAAGTGCGGGGATGATCAATGACTTGTGACTGCCCACCCAACCTATCCGACTCATGACCAAGTACATAGGAATCATAGTGACCGGGAATGGCACCATCATTGTTGCTAGAATACAAAGGAAAATAGCGTTCTTGCCCCAGAAGTCGAACTTGGCAAACACGTAACCGACATAAGCGCTGGTGAGAATCACTATGGCAGTCACAGTGATGGAAATATAGGCACTGTTGAAAAAGTAGCGTAAGAAATTCATCTCGGTAAAGATCTTCTCATAGTGTTCCAAAGTGACACGGGTGGGTATCCAAATCGGTGGATAGGCAATTACCTCTGAGGGATACTTAAATGAAGTTGTCACCATCCAATAAAACGGCACCACCATGAAGATGGCCCCAATTAGAAGGATGACCCAGTTTAGTATCCGCAAAGCCTTTTCTTTGGCCCTATAGTTGCTTGCCGAAGTCGCCATCTCGATTCCTCCTTCCCCAGCAGCCCACTAATACTCCCAACCGGTCCTAGTCAAACGCAGCTGAATCACTGTTAGGCCAATGATTATCGCAAACAAAATAAAGGCGACCGCCGAAGCATATCCCATCTGGAAGTACTCAAAAGCTCGCTCATAAAGATGCATGACAATCGTAGTGGTGGAGTACATCGGCCCTCCCCGTGTCATGATAAACATCTCAGTAAAGGCCTGAAACGCCCCAATGAAACCGGTTATCAGGACAAAGACGATGGTGGGCTGCAAGAGTGGGATTGTTATGTGCACCAATGTCTTCCAGCGATTCGCACCATCGATCTGGGCCGCGTCATAGAAAGTAGAAGGAATGCCTTGCAGTCCGGCCATAAACAATA
>JAAYSL010000259.1 GCA_012518315.1 Bacillota bacterium
AATTTTGGTTCGCTGCAGGATGTAGGTGATCCAGTTGAGCATGCGGCCTTCTACGATACAGAAGGTGCCGATGAACTGGTTTTCCTTGATATTACAGCTTCAAAAGAAGGACGAAGAGCACTGCCAGACAGTATTCGGCAAACAGCTAAAGCCATCAACATTCCCTTGATTGTTGGTGGTGGTATTAGCACTCTAGAAGATATGAGGATCTTGCTAGAAGCTGGTGCTAGCAAGGTATCAATAAATACGGCAGCTTTAGAAAACCCCCAACTAATTGAAGAGGCTGCCAAGGCCTTTGGTGGAGAGAGGATCATTGTTGCTATGGATGCCAAACAGAGCCTAGGCCCCGATGACAATTGCCAATGGGATGTCTATGCTAAGGGTGGTCGCCAGGCCACCGGCCTTGAGGTTTGCCGTTGGGCTCGGCAGGTTTATGACCTGGGAGCAGGGGAAATATTGCTCACCAGTATGGACCGAGATGGCACCCAGGACGGTTATGATAACCATCTTAACCGGCTGGTGGCCGAAGAAGTGCCAATCCCCATTATCGCCTCCGGTGGTGCTGGTTGCCCAGAGCATTTAAGGGACGCTTTCTTGCTGGGCAATGTTGACGCTGTACTAGCTGCTTCAATATTCCATTATCGGACTTATTCTATTCGTCAGGTAAAAGAGTATCTGCGGGAGGCGGGCATACCAGTGCGAATCTAAATGGTGAGCATTTGGCCACTGCCTAAAGTATCTGAAGTGAAACAGGGCATTCTGTGCTTTTTGTGAGGGGGACAGAGGGTGGATATGGGTGAGTTGAAGTTTCGCGAAAATGGACTGATTCCGGCTATCATTCAAGATGTCGAGAATGGCGAAGTCCTGATGCTGGCGTATATGAATCGGGAGTCTTTGGAGAAGACACTACAGACAGGTAGAACTTGGTTTTGGAGCCGTAGCCGACAAGAACTCTGGCAAAAAGGTGCGATCTCAGGCCACTACCAAGAAGTAAGAAGTGTTTCTGCCGACTGTGATTTTGATGCACTACTCATTGAGGTTAAGCAGCATGGGCCAGGTGCTTGTCACGAAGGTTACCGTTCCTGCTTCCATAACCCGGTGGAATATGATGGCAAAGAACAGGCAGTGGCATCCACCAAGGAAGAAGGCCCTGCTTTTGATGCTGAAGAAGTGTATGGCAAGCGCTCGCCAAGAATTATCAATGAGCTGTTTGACGTAGTACAGAACCGGCGACTTAATCCTGCAGAGGGCTCTTACACCACCTATCTTTTCACCCAGGGATTAGACAAGATTTTGAAGAAAATTGGGGAAGAGGCGACTGAGGTTGTCATCGCTGCCAAGAATCCTGGGGTGGATGAACTCATCTATGAGCTAGCGGATCTTTATTACCATACACTTGTCTTAATGGTGGAAAAGGGCACTGACCCAGGAGCAGTCTTTTCTGAGCTTAGGTCTAGACGCTAGCTAGACCAAGCAGGATTCAGCCAAGCCCGCATGAGGTTTGACCGGAGGGAGCTTTGTTTTGGATATACTTAATGGTCTCAATGACAGGCAGAAAGAAGCAGTAACACATGTAGATGGCCCACTCTTGGTGGTGGCTGGTGCCGGAAGCGGTAAGACTAGGGTTTTGACTTATCGGGTGGCATACCTCCTAGCGGAAAGGGGGATACCCCCTTACTTCATCCTGGCGGTCACCTTTACCAACAAGGCTGCCAAAGAGATGAAGGATCGGATTGCAAGACTAGCTGGGCCCTTGGGGGAGCAGGTATGGGTGGCTACTTTTCACTCCACTTGTGTCCAAATCCTTAGGCGAGAAGCTGATAAGGTCGGGTATCAGCGAAATTTCCTCATCTTTGATACCGCTGATCAGCTTAGTGTAGTCAAAGCCGCCATCAAGGATCTCAATCTTGATTCCCGGAAGATTGAGCCCCGTACTGCCTTGTATGCCATCAGTGGAGCGAAAAACGAGCTGATTAGCCCTGAAGAATATGATCGCAAGGCCACGGATTTTTGGGACAAGACTATTGCCCAGATCTATGCCACATACCAACGCAAACTGATGGCAGCCAATGCCTTGGATTTCGATGATCTGATTATGGCGACAGTCAAGTTGTTTCGCACATCACCAGAGGTGCTGGGGCGGTACCAAGACCGATTTCGCTATATTCTCGTAGATGAATACCAGGACACCAATCATGCTCAATATGTACTGGTTAATCTCTTGGCCAAGAAGCACCGCAATCTGTGTGTAGTAGGTGATGCTGATCAAAGTATCTATGGATTCCGCGGAGCCGATATCCGCAATATCCTGGAATTTGAAAAAGACTATCCTGATGCTAAGGTAGTCAAGCTCGAGCAGAACTATCGTTCCACGGAGAAGATACTAGAATCAGCCAATGCAGTCATTGCCAATAACCTGGGGCGGAAGGAAAAGGAGCTTTGGACTGATCATGAAGGTGGAGACCCACTCTTTATGTATAAGGCCAGTGATGAGCGGGAAGAGGCTAGTTTTGTGGCCGAGGAGATTCAGAAGCTGAAAAAAGACGGACATGATTATCACGAGTCTGCCATATTATACAGAACCCATTCCCAATCAAGAACCTTTGAAGAAGAGTTTATGCGCAGGGGAATACCTTATACCATTGTGGCAGGTCTGCGTTTCTATGAGAGAAAAGAGATTAAAGACCTTATAGCATATCTGAGGCTTCTGGAAAATCCGTCGGATATTTACAGCCTGAGGCGAGTGATCAATGTGCCAAAGCGTGGTATCGGGGATGCCACCTTGGGCCGTTTGGAGAGTTTTGCTCTAGAGAGTAATATCACTGCCTATGAAGCCTTACAGTACGTTGAACAAATCCCGGGATTGGGTGGACGGGGCATTAATGCCTTACAGCGATTTTACGAATTAATGGAGAATCTAAGAAGTAGGGTGGGTAAGGTAAGTCTGACCCGCCTAACTGAAGATGTACTTTCGGCCACTGGGTATGTGACAGAACTGGAGGCCGAGCGAACCCCTGAAGCTGATGGGCGGATTGAGAACCTCAAGGAATTCCTTTCCGTCACGAAGCAATATGAGGAAGAGACACCAGCGGCGGAGTTGGCAGGTTTTCTAGAGCATGTAGCTTTGGTAGCTGATGTTGATTCATACGATGAAACCGCAGATGCTGTGGTGATGATGTCTTTACACGCCGCCAAGGGTCTGGAATTCCCGGTAGTTTTTCTAGTGGGCATGGAAGAAGGTGTTTTTCCTCATAGCCGTTCCCTTTGGGAGCCGGGGGAGTTGGAGGAGGAAAGGCGTCTTTGCTATGTTGGGATTACTAGAGCTATGCGGCGCTTGTATCTTACTTATGCTGAGCTACGGACGCTCTATGGTTCCACTTCACAGAATTTCATCTCCCGCTTTATCGAAGAGATCCCCGAGGATTGTATCAATGAGCTTCACTCAAGTCGGGTAATAGATATGGGTGGAAATGGCAAAGGTAAAGTGCTCCGTTTCCCCAGTGAGCGTATCCAAGAGCCCGCTGGCAAGAAGCATGGGGCGGTCGATGCGGGTGATAGTCAAAATGCGGAACTGAAGGTTGGGGCCAGAGTGAAACATACACATTTTGGCGAAGGTACGGTGGTAGCTGTTACCGGAGAGGGGCGAGAGACCATCTTGACAGTGGCTTTCCCCAATCAGGGGATCAAGAGATTTCTGGCTGAATATACTCCTTTGGTGAAGTTGTAAAGTGGCGTTGTAGCCAGTAGAGGAGTCGGTTCAACGGTGTCGCCCGGGGTACAGAATCAGAGGCGACGAGTGGTGTTTTGCCGATCACATCGTCGCCTAGCATATACAGTACTTCCCCTAATCGCTGTCCCCGCTTGATGGGGGCATTTGTCTTTTCGATCACAACTTCTGCCCTAACAGCATCGATATCCCGATTAGGGACAACTTTGTATGTTGTGTCTTTGGCGATACCCGCTACTCTTTGGTGAACCCCCCCTTGAATGGTAATATCGGCGAGCTTTTGCCCTTTTTGAGATAAGGGCAAAAGGTGAAACTGCTGGAATCCATATTCCAATAGGTTGGCAGCATCATTCCAGCGGTTGCGGCTATTTAGCACGACACTAATCAGGCGTCTGCCATCTCGGGATGCAGCAGCAACCAAGCAATAGCCAGCTCCCCCGGTGGTACCGGTCTTAACGCCCTCTGCTCCCTCGAAAGAGATAAGCAAACGATTAGTGTTATACCAAGACCAGCGGGAACCATCAAAACTAGCGTCATGCTTGGTTTTGCTAACAGCTTCACCGAACTGAGGGTAAAGCATGGCTACTCGAGTGATCATGGCCAAATCAAAGGCTGTGGAGTAATGATCGGGATGATCTAGACCATGGGGATTGGCGAAATGGGAGTTGAGCGCACCGAGTTCTCGGGCCCGCAGGTTCATGTTCTTGACGAATTCAGCCTCCGACCCCGCCAGGTGCTCGGCAATGGCCACCGCGGCGTCATTGCCAGAAGGTAGCAAAAGGCCGTGGATCAGATCAGTAAGGGGTATTCGCTGACGAGGATAGATACGAGCACTTGAACCCCGAACACTGGCGGCACGTTGGCTAATGGTGACGACATCCCCTAAGGTGCCTTCCTCCAAGGCCAGGAGCGCAGTCAGGATTTTCGTGGTACTGGCGGGAGGGCGGCGGATGTGTTCGTTTTTGGCATAAAGTACCGTCCCGGTAGTTCCCTCTAGTAAGATGGCCGAGCTGGCGCTGATACCAGGACCTTTGGTATAATCAGGTAAGTAGTCAAACTCCGGCTCCCAGAAGGTAGCAATCCAAGCTGGATAAATGGAGGGTAGGTGTACAGCGGCCAGGGTTGCCAATACTATCAATACTAGGCTAAACCCAGCTAGGATCCAATAGAGGTTCCGCCGCTTGATATACATACTAAGATCTACCCCTTTGCTGGATAGGTTTTCTGTTGGCTATGTAGATTAATACTTGGCTAGGTTGACCATTATGTCGGATAGATTGAACTTTCCGGTCACTGGTGGATGTGACACTTGTAGGGGTTATGGCAACTGAGTTTAGGTTGACGGAAAAAGGAGAACTGTGCATGGAAAGGTTAGAAGAGGCTCGCCTGGAGATTGAATCTCTGCGGGAGCAGATTCTTTATCACGACTATCAGTATTATGTGCTGGATAGCCCTGAGATTGCTGATGCCGAATATGATGAGCTTATGCGGCGGTTGCGTAGTCTAGAAGCAGCATATCCTGAACTCATCACGGCCGATTCACCTACCCAGCGGGTCGGAGGGGCACCCCTGGCAGGGTTCGGCCAGGTGCAGCATCGGATACCGCTTTTGAGCTTAGATAATGCCACAACCAAAGCTGAGCTTGTGGATTTCGACCATCGCATCCAGCGACGCTGGCAAGGCGAGCCCATTACCTATGTGGTAGAGCCCAAAATCGATGGTTTGGCTGTATCTTTGACATATGAAGATGGGATTTTTGTCCAGGGGGCTACCCGGGGGGATGGAGAACGGGGCGAAGATATAACCCAGAATTTGCGTACTATTGCCAGTGTCCCTTTGCGTCTCAGGGGGGAAAGGCTGCCTCGGGTCTTGGAGGTTAGGGGCGAAGCCTATATGGATCGGCGAGACTTTGATCAGCTCAATCAGAGGCGGGGTGAGCAGGGTGAACCCTTATTTGCCAATCCCCGTAATGCCGCAGCCGGTTCTCTAAGGCAGCTTGATTCTAGAATTACCGCCTCTCGGCGCCTTAATGTATTCTTCTATGCATTGGGTTACCATGAGGGTTTGGAGCTTGACACTCACTGGCAGGTACTAGAGTATTTTAAGACGGTTGGCCTGAGGGTAAATCCATTGATTGAGCAGTGCCAAGACATGGTGGCTGTCTGGGAGTATTGTGAGAAGATCGAGGCCCGGAGAGACAAGCTTACCTACGATATTGACGGAGTAGTTGTCAAGGTAGATAACCTGGCCGCCCAGGACGCTCTAGGTGCTACTGGCAAAAGCCCTCGCTGGGCCATAGCCTTTAAGTACCCCGCTGAAGAGGCAACAACAGTGGTGGAGGATATTATCGTGCAAGTGGGCCGCACTGGGGCCCTGACTCCCTTGGCGATCCTTCGGCCGGTGGAAGTGGCAGGTTCTACTGTCAGCCGGGCAACTTTGCATAATGCAGATATTCTTAAGGCCAAAGATGTCAGGATCGGTGATACTGTTATTATCCGGAAAGCAGGGGACGTGATCCCAGAAATCGTTAAGCCGATAACAACCAAGCGCACCGGCCAAGAAAAGGTTTTTACCTTACCAGATCATTGTCCGGTTTGTAATGCCGAGGTCCAAAGACTGCCCCAAGAAGCGGTGACCCGTTGTGTGGGCACTGCTTGCCCGGCTCAGTTGGTAGAAGGGTTGGTACATTTTGCCTCCCGAGGCGCTATGGATATCGAGGGGATGGGCCCGGCCATCATCGGGCAGCTAGTTGATACGGGACTAATTAAGGATCCATCAGACATATATTTTCTATCTCGGGAAAAATTGCGAGACCTACCTCGGATGGGGGAAAAGTCCATAGAAAACCTAATGACAGCTATCGACGCTAGTAAGACGAGACCTTTGGCTCGGGTGATCTTTGCCTTAGGTATTCGACTAGTGGGAGAAGCCGCGGCCCGGGAACTAGCTGCCCATTTCGGCAGTATGGAAAGGTTCACCCAGGCGTCTCGGGAGGAGTTACAGGGTGTGCCACTCATCGGTGAGAAGATCGCGGATAGTATTACTACCTTTCTGGAGGAGCCACAGAACCGGCGGGTGATTGGGCGTTTGGCCGAGGCCGGTGTGACCATGTCAGAAGCTAACAAGAAGACGGCCCAAGAGCCAGGACCTCTGATGGGGAAAACTGTTGTTCTAACAGGGACTCTTGAGGGCTACTCCCGGCAGGAGGCAGCGGAGCTAGTGCGCTCCTTAGGTGGTAGGGTAGCATCATCTGTTAGCCGCAGTACCGACTATGTAATCGCTGGTAGTAACCCTGGCTCCAAGTTAGCAAAAGCAGAGGAGCTGGAAATTACCATTTTGACAGAAGCAGATCTACAGGGCTTTTTGAAGGAGTGAGGTAAATGACACTAAAGGAGCTGGAGGAGCTAGCTAGAACGGCTCGCCTTGGCCTAAGTGACCTGGAAAGAGAGATGTTTCCCGAACAGATTTCCCATATCCTAGCTTATGCCAAGCAGCTGGCAGCAGTAGATACCCAAGGTGTAGCCCCCACCATTTATCCTCTGGAGCAAGCAGGTGTTTTGCGGGAGGATGAAGTGCTTCCCTCTTTGCCTAGGGAAAAGGCACTAGCCAATGCCCGTGAGGTGGTAGATGGCTATTTTCGAGTTCCTCGGATCATTGAAGAGGACTAGCTGGCCCCAAAACTTGGTAGTGGGATCAGTTGTCAGTGGCGACAGGAGGCGAGTTATTTGCAGCTAGATGAGTTGACTATTCATGAGCTCCGGTCACTTCTTCGGGCCGGAGAAATCAGCTCTAAAGAGATCGTCGCGGCGGTCTATGCGAAGATTGATCAAGTAGAAGAGAGTCTCCGATCATATATTAGTCTTTACAGAGAAGAGGCAATGGATGAGGCCAAAAGGGCCGATGGTATGTTAGCTAAAGGTGAAGCTTCGGCTTTATGTGGCATACCGCTTGCCATCAAAGATAATCTCTCCACCGCGGGAGTACCCACCACGTGCGCATCAAAGCTCCTCAAGGATTATGTTCCA
>JAAYSL010000040.1 GCA_012518315.1 Bacillota bacterium
CCACGGGTAGGCTCATCAAAAATGAGCACATCACACTGCTTAGCAAACCATTTTGCCAGAACTACTTTCTGTTGGTTTCCGCCACTAAGGTTCTTGACTGGCCGCTCAATACTTGGTGTCCGAATATCTAATGTATCTACCAGGCTGGCAACCTTTTCACTTTCCCTAGATGTATTAACGAAACCAAACTTATGACAGAAAGAAGAAAGGATGGACAAAGTAATATTGCCCTTTACAGTCATGTCTAGAATGAGTCCGTGGCTCTTTCGATCTTCAGGGATTAGGCCTATCCCATAGCCAACGGCATCGACAGGTGAGTCAATGTGGATTTTCTCACCATCCAGGTAGATACTGCCTTGATCTTTATCATCGGCTCCCACGATTGCTCTTGCAGCCTCTGTTCTTCCGGCACCGACTAATCCGGCAATGCCCAGTACTTCGCCTTCATATACGCTGAAACTAATGTCTTGAAGGTGACCACTAGATAGACTTTCTACCCGCAGTCTCTCACGGCCATGTTTGCCCCTGATTCTGGGGAATTTCTCCTGTATATTGCGGCCTACCATCATGTGAATGACCTCGTCGATGGTTGTGTCAACCACCGTTTTAGTGCCTATGTACTGGCCATCCCTCAATACAGTCACCCGGTCAGTGATCTCCTTTATTTCATTTAATCTATGGGAGATATAAATGATGGAAACACCATTATCCTTTAGGGTGCTAATGATGCTGAACAGTCCCTCAATCTCTTCGTTAGTCAAAGTGGATGTTGGTTCATCCATGATAATAATCTGCGACTCATAGGATAACGCCTTAGCGATTTCCACCATTTGCTGGTGGGCAACACTAAGTCGACCCACCGGCACATCTAGTCGCAAATCTATGCCCAGCTGGTGAACAAGTGTCTCGGCGTTTTTCCTCATCTCTTTCCAGTTGACGAATCCTAGCCTATTTCTAAGTGGTTGCCGACCCATGAAGATGTTTTCCACGGCATCTAAACCGGGGACAAGGTGTAGCTCTTGATGGATGACACTAATGCCCATTTGTTGGGAGTCCTTGGGGCTCTGCGGAGCAAATCGCTTGCCACTTAGCCACATCTCGCCTTCATCTGGGGGGTATAGTCCAGCTAGGATCTTGATAAGAGTTGATTTGCCTGCACCATTTTCGCCGACTAAGGCGTGGACTTCACCTCGCACTAGATCAAAGCTGACTTTATTCAAAGCGGTGACTCCGGGGAAGCGCTTAGTGACATCTTTGACTTTCAATACTTCCATACTGCCCCATCACCCTTTCTCGCAACAAAGCCACAGACAATCACTGCTATTGGGATGCCAAGGCCTCTCTAGGTTCGAAGTCATTGGGCATAGAAGAGAAGAGTACAACTATTGATTTACACAATCATAAGGAAAATCCTGCCGATTCGCATAATTCAGCGTTGAGGGGTTATTTGGGTAAAAGGAAGGGCGAATTGATGCAAACCACAGAAAGAATGGCCTAACCCTCAGGCATTCTAGGGTTAGGCCAGTGTAGTCTATTGGTATTTGCTGGTTTGAAACTTACAGGCGGCTAAGTTACGCCTGCCCGAGCCAGACACTCGGGAAGTAACTGTCGCCTTAGTACTTGCTATTCTTTATCTGAAGCGAGTCAGGCATGATTTGCATAAGCTCGATATCATTACCATCTGGATCCTTGATCCAGTACTGCCAATTGCCGTCTTTCCCCATCTTGGGTTCGCCGGGGCATTCTAACCCCCTATGCCGTAAGGTGTCTACCATAGCGAAGATATCGTCTACATCCAAACAAAGATGCATAAACCCTATGGAGTCTCCAGTTACCGGTGTCCTTTCCGTACCTTCCGGGAAGAGCTCAATAAACGTATTGGAGTTGATCTGCAAGTACACTAGCCATGGCGTCCCATCATCGTGGAGGAGTCGGAAGGCTTCCTTGAACTCTAGGAACTTCGTATAAAACTCAATGGAGCTGTGCAAATCCTTAACTCGAAAAGCAGTATGGGCGATACCTGTAATCATTTTGCCTCTTGCCTCCTATCAAATTGGCCGAATTTACGGATCTACCAAATGTTTCTTTACTTGGGTGTAAATACCTTGCTCGGGAGGTATATGCTGGACTCATAGTCTGATGCGTCCACCTGGCATTCCTTGACAAGACTTGCAGGAAAGCCGGTAATCAGCTGGAATAATAGTAGTGTTGGATAAATCACTCAAATTGAGGAGGAAGCTATGCTCTACAGGCCTATAGGTAAAACTGGTATGTCGGCGAGTATCATTGGACTTGGTACAGAACACCTAGACAATAGACCATATGAGCTTTGTGAAGAAGTCATTGATGCTGCCCTAGATGCAGGTATCAACATTTTCGATGCTTTTATGCCTGGGACACCGGTAAGAGAGAACATTGGCAAAGCACTCAAGGGTAGACGCAATGATGTGTTGATTCAGGGACATATTGGTTCTGTAGACATCCGGCAGCAGTATGACCGAACCCGAGATGTGGCACTTTGCAGGCAGTACTTTGAGAACTTGCTGAGGTGCCTCAAGACAGACTACATCGATTTTGGGATGATGTTTTTTATCGATACAGAGGAAGATTACCAGGGAGTTTTTGAAACAGAGTATATTGACTATGTGCAAAAACTAAAAGAAGAAGGTAAGATCCGGGCTATTGGAGCAAGCTCCCATAATCCCAAGATGGCGGCCAGATTAGTTGAGACTGGGATCATCGAGATTCTGATGTTTTCTACTAACCCCGCCTATGATATGCTGTCTTACGATGCAGACATCGGGGCTGCGATGGAGGGGAGAATCGATCGCTCACAGTATGATGGTATCGATTCTGATCGAGCACACCTGTATAGGCTTTGTGAGCGTAAGGGTGTAGCCATAACCACCATGAAGACATTGGGGGCGGGCAAGCTGCTTTCACCAGA
>JAAYSL010000260.1 GCA_012518315.1 Bacillota bacterium
TATCTTGATGGTACCTGCCATACTTTTTGCTATATCGGTGCATGAGTTTGCCCACGGCATGATGGCTAATCGGCTAGGAGATCCAACACCCAAGTACCAAGGACGACTAACCCTTAATCCCATGGCTCACCTTGACCCCTTAGGCGCCTTAATGTTGGTGCTCTTTCGTTTTGGTTGGGCTAAACCAGTGCTAGTTAACCCCCTATATTTCAAAGATCGGCGCCGCGGAATGATGCTGGTGGGTTTGGCTGGCCCTATGGCGAATATTTTCAGCGCGTGGGTTTTTCGTTTGCTCTTGGCCACCCTTCCACCACTGTTTTCTTTCCGGGTGGGCCTGGTTTTGCATCAGTTTATTCTCTTAAATGTAGCCATTAATTTGGGCTTGGCTGCTTTTAACCTGATCCCAATCCCACCACTAGATGGCTCCAAGATCCTCGCAGGATTACTACCAGCGAAGTATGAAGGCACTCTCCATCGGCTGGAAGCTTATGGACCGGCTCTCTTGTTGGTGCTACTTTTCACTGGTGTTGCCAGTCGACTCATGTCACCCATCATCTCCTTCCTAAGTAGGCTCATTTCCATCTTTCCCAAACTCTAGACAAAGAGTCCCATGGGCGAGGGGGATGATTGCTTGTTTGAGTGGGAAACCCGCCTGTTAGAGCCGGTCTTGCCGGAGGTCACAACCAATGAGCTATCATGTGCATTTGGACGTATTTGAGGGTCCTTTAGAGCTGCTTTTGCACTTCTTGGAAGAGGAAAAGCTGGATATCCGGGATATTGAGGTTTCCAGGATCACTCAGCAATACTTAGATTACCTGGCCACTATGCGGGAACATGACTTGGAGGTGGCTGGTGATTTCTTGGTGATGGCAGCGACTTTGCTCCAGATTAAGGCAAGCGCCCTTCTGCCAGAGCCTAGAGTCGAGAGTGAAGCAGAACAAGAACAAATATATAGTCGTGATGAGCTAATTCGGCGGTTACTGGTATACCGACAATTCCGTGAAGCTGGCGGGTATCTTGACAATCTAGCAAAGGTACGGCTGGCAGCTTGGCCCCGCCCATTTCCCACCTTGGGTGCGAAGGGGCCAGTCCAGTATACCAACCCTATTGGCGATACTACTGTGCCGGATTTGGCCATCACTTTGGCAAATGTCCTGGCCAATTGGCGCACACGTGAGCAAGTGCACCAGATCAAACGCCAGGAAATCGATCTTGGAGTGAAGATTGGGGAAGTAGCTGTTTTAATAAAGAGTCATTCCCGTTTACTATTTGATGATCTTCTGGGAATGCAACCAACCAAGACAGACATCGTCTACACATTCTTGGCGGTTCTTGAATTAGTGCGACAAGGTACAATTATCCTGCGCCAAGGGGAGCTCTATGGACCTATCGCGATTATTCAATGGAAGGAGTAGTGACATGTTGCCCAAGAAGGCCAAGGCGATCTTGGAGGCGATTATCTTCGCGACGGCAAAACCGGTCCCCCTTAAAAACTTGGCGGCAGCAATAGGTTGGGATGAGACCAAAACGGAACTACTTTTGGCGGAGCTTGGCCGGGAATACAAAGATGAGCGCCATGGTTTTGATCTCAATTTCGTTGCCGGTGGCTATGAGTTTACCACCAAGCCAGCAATGGCCCCTTACCTGGAAGCCTTTCAGCGGCCAGAAGTAAGTAGCGGTTTATCCCAGGCGGCTTTGGAAACCCTAGCCATAGTCGCCTACAGGCAGCCGGTAACCAGGGTGGAGATTGAAGATATTCGGGGTGTCAAGTCTGATTCTGCTATCAATACGCTCCTAGAACGGGAGCTAATTGAGGAAAAAGGGAGGCAGGATGCACCTGGTCGACCCATCCTGTTCGGTACTACACAGCGATTCTTGGAGTGTTTTGGCTTGGCAGATCTAGGAGATCTACCTCCACTACCGCAAATATCCGCAGGGTAGTAGTTTTGTAGGAATTGAGGCAAGCTAAACTAAAGGTGAGGCCATGTACCTCTATATGGGTTTAGCTTTAATGGTTCTGGCTGGGCTTTCTTTGCTGATACCCTTTCGAGTGATCATCAACTACCAATTGCTCCAGGGTGATCATGAACTACATGTGGGACTAACCTGGCTAGGTATCTCCCTATTTAGGCGTCAATTCCCGGTTGGGTCTTCCCGTGAGCCTGTGGACAAGACTAAGGCTGAAGTAGAGCGTGATGAAGAGAAGGTGGTAGATGAATTAGCAGAAAACACAGATGCAAGAGATGGGGATTTGATGGATGGGATGGAGAGCGTACTAGAGCTAGCCCATCACTACCGATTAATGTT
The DNA here is from genome assembly GCA_012518315.1 of Bacillota bacterium. Lineage (GTDB taxonomy): Bacteria > Bacillota > Limnochordia > DTU087 > DTU087 > JAAYSL01. Next base: position 2,308 of record JAAYSL010000260.1, read on the forward strand.
TGATGTTATCACTAGCTTCGCCTTTGGAGGGCCATCTGACCTACAACAGATGTCTTTGGGTAAACCGCTCCTGGGTCATGTATGGGCTGTGGTGTATCCCTTTACCCGCCATTTTGAAAGACTCCATTGGTATACTAGGGTTGGGTTAGGTGACGCGGCGGCCACTGCTATTGCAGTGGGTGTACTGAGTGGTGTTCTAGCCACTGGCTTTACTTGGCTCGATGGAAGAGTTTACTTGAATCCAGAAGGTGTCCACTGGCAAGTCATCCCCAACTACAGTCAGCGGCAGACAGATGTGGCCATTTACTGCATATTGCGGGTTAATGCCGGTCATATTATCATCACGGGTGTGGCAAATCTTTGGCGGGTTGGAGTCGCGAGAATGGCTTATTGGAAAAACAAGTTTGTCCATTAAAAGGAGTGGATGGTCTTGGCTGATGGATCTAGTCACCCGATTGAGGGCCTAATGCATACTGTTATGGAGAGTCTTAGAGAGATGATCGATGTGAACACCATCCTTGGTGATCCGGTGGAAACGCCGGATGGAGCTGTGATCGTACCTGTTTCCCGGGTTTCGTTTGGTTTTGCTGCAGGGGGAACTGATCAACCTTTTTCTCCAGAGAAGCCCAAAGATACCCAGTCGGCTTCGTGGGCTCGTCCTTTCGGTGGGGGCAGTGGAGCTGGCATGTCAGTTAACCCAGTAGCCTTTCTGGTAGTGCGGCAAGATGAGGTGCGATTGATGCCTGTTGAAGGTAATGCTATCTATGATCGCCTACTGGATGTGGCACCAAAGCTGTTGGATAAGCTCCAGGGGACTTTTCGTCCCAAGCAATACACCGAAAAACCGGCTTGGGTGTATGATGGTGGAGGGACTAGTAGCCCTACCTGAGTCTGTTGGGAAAGATGAGGCGATATGGATTCTTATCGGTACGATCACAGCATGCACGACATGAGAAAACGGCTCTGGGTAGTGATTCTTCTTAGCTGTTGCTGTTTTTCATCGGTAATCGAAGGTGCAGAGCGGCTTAATGTATCGGCTAGTTCTGCTGTTGTCATGGATCAGCAGACCGGACAGGTGCTTTGGGCCAAGAATCCCGATTGGAAAAGGCCAATGGCTAGCTTAACCAAGATCATGACTGCCATACTTATATTGGAGAATTGTGACCTGGATGACACTGTTACCATTAGTCGGGAGGCGGCCCGTACTCCGGGCTCTTCTATGAATCTGCGGGCGGGCACTACTTACCAGGTGCGGGATCTGCTTTATGGTTTGATGCTCCTATCTGGTAATGACGCGGCGGCAGCATTAGCTGAACATAGCGGTGGCCGCATAGATGAATTCGTGGCTATGATGAACAAGAAAGCTCTCCTATTGGGTGCCACCAATACCAACTTTGCTAATCCCCATGGGCTGCCTGATGAAAAACACTACTCCACTGCCCATGACCTGGCCTTACTGACCCGTAGTTCCCTGGCTATTCCTGAATTTGCCGCCTTGGTGGCCTCCGATCAGGCGGTTATTCCTGATCCTATGGATGCGGCTCATCTTTCCATTTACAACAAGAACCGATTGTTATGGGAGTTTGAGGGCGCTAATGGGGTGAAGACAGGATATACGCTCAAGGCAGGCCGTTGTTTGGTAGCCTCGGCTACGCGCTACGGGCGTCAAGTGGTTGCCGTAATACTTGATGCACCACGTCTGTGGGAAGATGCGGTGACTCTTTTGAATTACGGTTTGGAAGAACACAAGAACATAATGATCGCCCAAAAAGGGCAGGAACTGGGAACAGCTAGTGTGCAGGGAGGGCTTAAGGGCACTGTTGCCGTAGTTAGTGGGAACGATGTTTGGATTACAGCTCCGAAAGCCCAAAGCGAAGCTGCAAAGATCGATTACGTAATTTCAGGTGAGATCATTGCACCGGTGGAAAAATGGGCACCTTTAGGTAAACTCCGTGTAATGGATGGTGAAAAGCTTTTACTTGAGGCTCCATTGCTGGCAGGTGAACAGGTTGTGGAGCGGAGCTGGGCCGGTCGCCTACGGCACTTTGTTCATCGCTTAAGAAGGCTTTTAGTGGAGCATTAGCGTGTTTGAGAAGGTAATGGGCCTGATTGACTCGTTCACGTCAGTGGTCAGCAGTCTAGACTAAAAGAAGGCCTTTGGTGCTCTGTCCAGAGTTTGACAGCCCCCAAGTGGGTGTAGTATACTTGGCCCAAACAGGAAAGCATACCCCAGCTATCTCCCGTCAAGTTCGTGTTTTGGGATATTTTGGGGTTATTTTTTTTACGGATGCACCTGAGTACAGGAGGTGACGAGCATGAACCAGGAGCGATTGCAGAAAGTGATGGCCCGGTCAGGTGTTGCTTCCCGAAGGGGTAGTGAAGAGTTAATCTTGGCTGGGAAAGTGGAGGTAAATGGCAAGGTTGTTACAACCTTAGGTGTGAAGGTGGATCCCACCAGGGATCGGATCCGGGTAAATGGTAAGCTGATTAAGCCTTCTTCCAAAAATGTCTACTACCTTTTGCATAAACCCACTAATGTCATCTCTTCTTGTCACGATCCCCAGGGACGGCCAACCGTGCTTGACTTTTTGCCAGGGGTGAAGGAGCGGATATACCCAGTGGGACGTCTAGACTATGATAGTGAAGGGTTAGTTTTTTTGACTAATGATGGTGATACCGCACTCATCTTTAGCCATCCACGGTATCAGGTGCCCAAGAGCTACCTAGTTCAGATGCAAGGTTTTCCTAGTGCAGGGGCTCTTAGGCGTCTTGGAGAGGGGATTAGGCTCTCCGATGGCTGGACGGCTCCAGCTAAGGCTAAGGTGATAGAGAGGCTAGCTGGCAGTACATTGTTGGTATTGGAGATCCATGAGGGAAAGAACCGGCAAATTCGGCGCATGTGTGATGCCATTGGCCATCCAGTTATTTCTCTGAAGCGCTTTCGCATGGGGCCCCTTGATCTGGAAGGGTTAGGGCTGGGTGAATTCCGGCGGCTTGAGCCCCGGGAAATCAGAGATTTGCTAGCTTTTGCCAGCAAAGCCAAGGCGGCAGTAGATCGTAGAGAGTAAAGTGGGTGTGGCGTGCATGAGAAGTGTCATAGTCATCGGCGGTGGAGCAGCAGGGATGATGGCGGCGGGAACCGCGGCCCGGGCCGGTGCCCAGGTGCTCCTTTTGGAGAAAAACCGGCTCTTGGGCAAAAAGCTACTGATTACAGGCAAGGGTCGCTGTAATCTTACCAATGCCTGTGAAATCGAAGAAGTCATAGCTAGATTCGGAGCCCAAGGGAAGTTTCTATATAGCTCACTACATAGGTTTCCACCAATGGCTACCCAAAGCTTTTTTGTTGAGAGAGGACTGGAGTTGGTGGTGGAGCGGGGGCAAAGGGTGTTTCCCGCATCTGGGCGATCAAGTGATGTAGTCAAGGCACTGGCAGATTATGTTAGGGAGTCCGGCGCAGCGGTGCGGCTCAATTCTCCTGTGATGGAGATCCTCACCGACCGAGGGGCCAACGGGGAGGGCATGGCTAATAAGCCGTTAGAACGGCGGATTACCGGGGTGAAATTGTCGGATCACACCATTATTGAGGCCGACAGAGTGATACTCGCCACTGGTGGAGCCTCATATCCGGGGACAGGCTCTACTGGTGATGGCTATGTCATGGCAGGAAGACTAGGCCACACAATTGATCCACTATTGCCAGCACTAGTACCCCTGAGAGTGAAGGAAGAGTGGGTGAAAACTGCATCCGGCCTCAGCTTGCGGAATGTACAGGCTAGTCTCTTCCACGGAGAGAAGCTAATCGGTAAAGAGTTTGGAGAGATGCTGATCACTCATTTTGGGGTGAGTGGCCCGATTATTTTGACATTAAGTCGCTTGGTCCCGCCGCTGACCAACTCAGGTTCTACACTCCGACTAGAGATCGACCTAAAGCCGGCTTTAGATGATGAGCGTCTCGATGCCCGTTTGCAGAGGGATTTTCAGCGGTACGCCCGAAAAGCTATCAAGAATGCCTTATCCGATCTCCTGCCAAAGGCACTAATCCCCATAGTGATTGCGGAAAGTATGATCGAGCCGGAGTGTCCAGTTCACCAAATCACCAAAGAGGAGCGCCATCGGTTACTAAGGGTGCTAAAAGGGCTACCCCTTACGGTACTTGGTACATTGCCACTGGCTGCTGCCATTGTCACAGCAGGTGGTGTTATGCTAGACGAGGTTGACCCAAGAACCATGGCATCTCGGCTAGTTGATGGGTTATTCTTTGGTGGGGAGGTGTTGGATCTAGCTGCTAATACCGGAGGTTTCAATCTGCAGGCTGCCTTTGCCACTGGCCATGTGGCTGGTTTGAATGCGGCCTCTTGAAAACTCTTTGCATTGTTTTTCCCTGTATGGTAAGATATCGTCAAACAATTTGGCAGATGGAGGTCGGTTAAATGCTGTCATTCCCTGTAACCCGGGGGATCCGGGGTGCTATCACGGTAGATGTGAATACGGAAGCTGCAATCACCAACGCTGCATGCCGCCTCACAAAAACCATGATGGCAGCCAACCAGGTTGATATCGAAGAAATCGCCTGTATCATTTTCTCAGTCACTCAGGATCTAGATGCCGGTTTTCCTGCTGCCGGTGCCCGCTTGGCCGGTTTAACTGAAACGCCACTTTTTTGCACCAATGAAGTTCCGGTTCCTGGGAGTTTGCCCCGTTGTATCAGAGCCTTAATGTTGGTATCAACTAACTCAACCTTAAGCGAAATGCGTCACATATACTTAGGAGAGGCGGCTAGCTTAAGACCGGATCTAGCTGCCTCCACTGGTCTATTAGAACTAGATGAGGCTTTATCCCCTACCCCTATGCCGTCGGTCCAAGCTCCTACCTATCGCCAAACGATTCTAAACATAGTTCCATACCAGGCAGGCAAGCCCATTAGTGAACTGCAGCGGGAGCAGGGCCTGACTGACATCATTAAGCTAGCTTCCAATGAAAACCCTCTGGGACCGTCACCCAAAGCGATTACGGCACTGGAAGATTCACTTGGTTCGCTAAATATTTATCCGGATGGCAATTGTTTCGAGTTGCGAGAGGCCTTAGCCCAGCGGCTGGGTGTTTCAGGAATGCAGCTGATTTTCGGTAATGGCTCTGATGAGGTGATCAAGATGCTTGGCTTGACCTTCCTTGAGCCTGGGGACGAAGTCCTCATTTGTGAACCGACTTTCAGTGAGTATGCCTATGTGACACACCTAATGGGAGCGAAACTACGGACTTTGCCTTTAGCATCCCATGCCTTCGATCTGGAAGCCATGTCCCTTGCCATCAATCCCCGTACTAAAATGGTTTTTGTCTGCAATCCCAATAATCCTACCGGCGCCTATGTCAGCCAAGAGAAGGTGAATGCTTTTCTTGCCAAAATACCTGATAACGTCTTGGTAGTATTTGATGAAGCGTACTATGAATATGTCACAGCAAAGGACTATCCCGATACCCTTTCCTATGTTAGGACAGGGCAAAATGTAGTGGTTCTCCGGACTTTTTCCAAGATTTATGGCCTCGCTGGGCTAAGAGTCGGTTATGGTGTTGCCCCTAAGCATATAGCTAGGTTGGTGCATAGGGTAAGGGAGCCGTTCAATATCAATGGGGCGGCCCAGATTGGAGCTTTGGCTGCTTTAGAAGATGATGATCACATAAGAAGGAGCCAAGAGGTAAATAACTCGGGCAAGTCCTGGTTATATCAGGAACTATCTAGCCTAGGTCTGAAATATGTACCGACAGAGACCAACTTCATTTTCTTTAATCTAGAGCAAGATAGTCAAGCAGTCTATCAGAAACTACTCGGTGAGGGGGTAATTGCCCGTAGTGGTGCAATCTTTGGCTGTCCTACGTGGCTTAGAGTGACCATCGGAACAAAAGAGCAGAATCACAGGTTCATCCAGGCCTTGAAAAGAGCCCTAGATAGGTAAGAGTATCGGGCGAAGGGAGAGAATTATATGATCATCGTTATGGAGCATAAGGCAAGCCCCCAGTTAGTGGACGCGGTCACCACCAGGCTTAAACAGCTAGGGTTTGATACTCACCTTTCGGTAGGAGTGGAGCGCACGATTATCGGTGCCATAGGGGAAAAGCGCCCTGGGTATATGGAGATGCTCGGTGCGATGCCAGGGGTAGAAAGAATCGTTCCGATACTGCAGCCCTTTAAGCTTGCCGGTAGAGAATGGCATCCTGAGCCGACCCAGGTACAAGTCGGTGACATCACGATCGGGGGAGATGAGATTATCGTGATGGCCGGTCCTTGTGCAGTGGAGGGTGAAGTACAGCTCTTGGAAATCGCCCACGAGCTCAAAAGAGCTGGTGCTCATATCCTCAGGGGAGGTGCTTTTAAGCCCCGTACATCCCCCTATTCCTTTCAGGGGCTTGAGGAAGAGGGCCTACGGATTTTGGCGGAAGCCCGGCGACAGACAGGGTTACCGGTGGTAACCGAGGTTACAAACCCCAAAGATATCCAGCTGGTGGCAGAATATGCCGACATGCTACAGATCGGTGCCCGCAACATGCAGAATTTCACTCTGCTTAGGGAAGTAGGGCATGTGAATAAGCCGGTCTTACTGAAAAGGGGTTTGGCTGCCACTGTAGAGGAATGGCTCATGGCCGCTGAATACATTATCTCTGGTGGCAATAGCAATGTCGTGCTTTGTGAGCGGGGTATCCGCACCTATGAGACTGGAACGAGAAACACCTTGGATTTGAGTGCCGTACCCGCGGTTAAGCATTACAGTCACTTACCGATCATTGTCGATCCCAGTCATGGGACAGGCCGATGGCGCTATGTTACCCCAATGGCGAAAGCGGCGGTGGCTGCAGGTGCCGATGGGCTCATGATCGAAGTGCACTGTCGGCCAGAAGAGGCACTGTCCGATGGTGCTCAGTCCTTAACCCCCACCAATTTCCAGCAGCTCTTGTCCAAGATCAAGGACGTGGCCCAGGCGGTGGGGCGCAAAAGCGGATCCCCAGCGGTGGTCTAGTACTATGGAAAGACAAAACATAGCCATTTTGGGTCTGGGACTTATTGGAGGCTCGTTGGCATTTCGACTAAGAAGCAAAGGACATCGACTTACCGGATATGACCTGTTGCAGGAGCGAACTGATACCGCTCGGGAGCTAGGAGCCATAGATATTGCCCGAAGTAGCCCCAAGGATGCGGTACAGGATTGTGACCTCGTCTTTATAGCTACTCCGGTGGGGGTTGTAGCAGGAATTATCGAGGAAATCATGCCTTTTGTACGTGGCGATGCTATAGTCACCGATGTGGGCAGTGTCAAGCGACCCATCGTTGAAAACGTTGCCTCGCTTGACCCATCCTTCACCTTCATCGGGGGCCACCCTATGGCTGGCTCTGAACAGGGAGGCATTGGCGCAGCTGATCCCAACCTATTTGAAAACGCTGTTTATGTCCTTACACCTGCAGTGGGTAGTGCGCCAGAAAACACGAAGCCATTGGAAAGACTATCTAATCTGGTAGAAAGGGATCTTGGTGCCAATGTGATGGTGATGGAGCCGGGTATTCATGATGAAGTGGTGGCATCTGTCAGCCACTTGCCCCACGTGACGGCGGCGGCTTTGTGCAATGCTTTGGGTCAAACTGCCGATAGAGTCCCGATAGCATTGGCTCTGGCAGCTGGCGGATTTAGGGACACGACTAGGGTGGCCTCGGGCCTGCCGGAGCTTTGGGCAGATATTTGTCTACATAATCGGGCACCAGTACTACGTTCCATAGCTTACCTGCAAGACGAGCTGGAGGTAATGCAAGAGGCCTTGCTCAACCAGGATGTTGATGGGTTGCGGGACTTTTTTGACAAAGCCCGTGCCTTGCGGGCAGAGGTACCGGTAGCTCAAAAGGGCCTAATCCCATCATTATATGAAATTATGGTACCTGTTCCCGATATGCCGGGAGCGATTAGTGCTGTGACAAGCCTTTTGGCTAGTGCGGATTTGAACCTGAAAGACATTAATATTGTACGGCAGCGGGAAGGTGAAATCGGAGCTTTGCGGATTGGTCTAACCGATGGCGAGTCCCATGCGCGAGCTCTCAAGCTATTGCAGGATGAGGGATACCGGGCCTATGGGCGCTAGGTTTGGCCTTCTTCGCCTGAGGAGTGTACAGAAAGTGGAGAAAGAGCTAATGAGTTTACAGGTCAAACCAAGTCGGGGTCTCGAAGGGAGAGTAGCTGTCCCTGGAGATAAATCCATTTCTCATAGGGCTGCTATCTTAGGAGCTTTGGGTGAAGGTATAACCAGGATTGATGGTTTCTTGGAAAGCGAGGACTGTCTGGCGACTTTGCGTTGCCTCTCCCTATTGGGTGTGCCGATCCATCGCCTATCTCCTGGTTGCTACACGATAGTCGGGCAAGGCAGCAAGGGTTTTCAGGAGCCCATGGATGTATTAGATTGCGGCAACTCGGGTACCACTATGCGGCTTTTGGCTGGGGCGTTGTCTATGCAGCCTATCTTCTCCATCTTGACTGGGGATGCGTCCCTACGCAATCGGCCCATGGCCCGCATCATCGAACCACTTAGGTCCATGGGAGGCCAAATCTATAGTAGAAAGAATAACACCAGAGCACCTTTGGCGATTATCGGGAATCAAAACCTAGAGGGAAAGACCCATGTCTTGCCCATTGCCAGTGCCCAGGTGAAAAGTGCCATTCTCTTGGCTGGACTTGGGGCTAGGGGCGCCACGGTAGTGAGAGAACCAGCCCGTTCCCGGAATCATACTGAAGTCATGCTACAGCAGCTAGGTGTCCCTGTCAAAGTAGATGGTTTGAGTGTGACTATAGAAGGAGGCACTATCCCCCGAGGTGGGCACATCATTATACCAGGGGATATCTCCTCGGCCGCTTATCTCTTGGTTGCTGGGGCAATTTTGCCTGATTCTGATTTGACTATTACCAATGTAGGGGTAAATCCTACGAGAGCCGGTATCATTAGTGTTTTACAAAAGATGGGAGCCGATCTTAGCATCAAACCAGAAGAGGGAGATGGAGAAAAAAGGGCAACCATCAGGGTGCGTTCTTCTCATCTAAAGGGCACAGAGATCGGGGGGGAGATTATCCCGACCCTCATCGATGAATTGCCGGTGATTGCAGTAGCCGCGGCCTATGCCCAAGGTATGACCAGAGTCAAGGATGCTGCTGAGCTAAGGGTAAAAGAGTGTGATCGCATTGCTGTGGTGGCTAAAGAATTGGCGAAGTTGGGTGTGGACATCGAAGCTCAGGCCGATGGGTGGATTATCCAAGGTGGGCAACACCTCCGGGGAGGTGTTGTCTCAGGTCACAATGATCACCGGGTGGTGATGGCCTTAGCTATTCTGGGTCTAGGGTCAAGTGAACCCTTGCAGATCACGGGAGCCCAGTGTTTGGAAGTATCTTTCCCTGGGTTTGCTGGCACCTTTCAGCAGCTGGGAGCTGAAATGGAAGAGACAGCCAAAGACCCGGAATCTATGGAGTAAAGAACATAAACAAGTGTTCCTACGCAGGAGTATGGTTTTTCACAACGAATAAAGGAACAGGCAATACCTTTATTGCCAATGGTATGCTCCTCGTGGGAAGGGGATCGTTTTTGAAGATGGGCAGATGTAACATCGCCATTGATGGCCCGGCAGGGGCAGGAAAAAGCTCAGTGGCTAGGGCGTTGGCAAGAAGGCTAGGCTATCTACACATTGATACTGGGGCCTTGTACAGAGCGCTTACTCTTATGGTTCTGCGGGAGGGATTAGACCCTACCAAAGAAGCCTCGATTATCAAGCTCTTTGAGAGAACCCAGATCAGTTTGGTTTCAGGATCAGATAGGGTGAAAGTCCTACTAAATGGAGAAGATGTAACCGATGCCGTTCGGGAGTTAGCGGTTAGTGAAAATGTGTCCTTAGTGGCACAGCACCCCAAGGTCAGGGAGCATCTGTTGACATTGCAGAGACAGCTGGCAGCTGATGGCGGAGTAGTGATGGATGGACGGGATATTGGTACTGTGGTGCTACCTGATGCTGGGCTGAAGATCTTCCTTACTGCCAGCTCAGAGGAACGGGCTCGGCGCCGCATGAAGGAACTCCGGAGTCAAGGGCATAAGGTGACATATAAGGATATACTCCTTTCCATTCGGGCTAGAGATAACCTCGACGCCGAAAGGCCGATCGCACCGCTTAGAGCCGCGACCGATGCCATTCCATTAGATACCACAGGCAAAGATATAGATACCGTTGTAGAAGAGATAATCGGACATCTAGCTGCGGTGGGAGGGCTCGATGGGTGTTCTATCGATGTATAAGAAGCGTGGTGAGGGCTTGCCTTCGCCTTTACTTTCGCTGGGAAGTACGTGGGAGTGAGAACCTTCCTCGAAGCGGTGGTATCGTTTTGGCGGCCAATCACGTAAGCTATCTAGATCCGCCATTGATGGGGTGTGCCGTTCAGCGACCAGTACATTTCATGGCCAAAAGAGAGCTTTTTGATATTCCAGTATTGGGTTGGTTGATTCGCCATCTCAATGCTTTTCCCGTTCAGCGGGGGGGGGTAGATAGAAAAGCTATCAGGCAGGCCATGGGTATATTGCGGGCAGGTGAAGTGGTAGGCATTTTTCCGGAAGGCACCAGAGGTGATGGTAAGACTCTGCTTAAGCCACATCCTGGCGGTGTTCTTTTGGCAATAAAGGCAGGGGTACCCGTAGTTCCTATGGCGATTATTGGTGCTGAGAAGGTTGTTCCCCGCGGCAGATTCTTCCCCCGACCATGCAAGATCAAGGTGTACATCGGTGAACCGATTGATTTGCCTATGCCGGAACAAGGATCATCTCGGGAGCTTCTAGAGCAGTATAGCCAACTGGTTATGGAGAGAATCGATGAATTGCGCAAGGAAGCGATAATCGCAGCTTAGTGGCTTTGGCTGAGAGCCTAATTATGGAAAGATGCAGAAGAATGCATTTCTTAGCTTGGGGGTAAAGTGCGGTTTTCCTTGACTTTCTTCGTAAACTATGGGCCAAGAGGGAGGGTTTAGCCCCTGAGCAACGAACAAATCAACAGAGGGGCTAGTGTGTTTTGTTGCCGCCGGTGGCCAATACTACTGGCAGGAGGGAAAAGATGGCTTGATAGTTGAATTGGCGGATAATGCAGGGTTCTGTTTTGGGGTAAAACGTGCCATCGATGCGGCGATGAAAACTGCCGAGGAACATCGGGATGTGCCCATCCATACATTAGGCCCTTTGATTCATAGTCCCCAGACTGTGGCCCGTTTGGCTGATATGGGAATCCAGGTAGCAGATAAAATTGATGAGATTGATACCGGCGTGGTCATTATCCGAAGTCACGGAGTGCCCCCCCAAACTATTCAACATGCCGAGGGAAAAGGGCTGCAGGTGGTTGATGCCACTTGCCCTTTTGTGGTACGAGCTATGACCTGGGCAGCCAAATTGAAGGAAGATGGCTATCAGGTGATTATTGTCGGAGATCGGGATCACCCAGAGGTAATCGCCATTCTTGGAGCCACCGACAACACGGGAGTTGTAGTTGGCAATCCCGGGGAAGTCGCCATACTGCCTATAGCCCCATCCTATGGGGTAGTAGCTCAGACGACTCAATCATTGTCAAATTTCCAAGCATGTATTATGGAGCTAGTGGGGAAGGCCCAAGAAGTCAAGTTTTACGATACCATTTGTACTGCAACCGCCCGTAGACAGCAGGCAGCCCGGGAGTTAGCCTCCCGTGTTGATGTTATGCTGGTAGTGGGGGGACGCAATAGCGCCAACACATCACGGTTGGCGCAGATTTGCCAGGAAAGCGGGGCACGAACCTACCATATCGAGACTGACGAGGAGATGGAATCTCACTGGTTTCAGCCGGGAGATAGGGTAGGTATTACCGCAGGCGCATCAACGCCTAACTGGCTCATTGAGGAGGTAGTGCAGCGGATGACTGAGTTTGAAGGAATGCAGGAACAGGAAGTAAGAAAGACGCAGGCTGTAGCGGTGACGGAGGAGGAGACCACTCCCACGGCAGAAGCGGAGACTGTCGAAACAGAATGCACCGAAGTGTTAGACACAGAGACGGCAAATGCTCCCGCGGTGGAGGAAACCGAACAAGATGCCGTGGAGATGGAAGCCCCCACCATGGCCCAATACGACGAGACCTTCATTACTCCCAGTCAAGGGGAGATCGTAAGAGGTAAGGTCGTTCAGGTCAGCAATGATGAGGTATTAGTACATGTCGGCGGGAAGTCAGAAGGTAGAATTCCCAGGCATGAGTTGGGCCTTAAGTCGGGTGAAGAACCCGGGGATAAGCTGGCTGTGGGCGATGAGATAGATGTATATGTCGTCCGTACAGATGACAGTGAAGGCAGTGTTGTATTGTCGAAGCGACGTGCCGATCAGGCCAAGGCATGGGAAGAGCTGGAAGAGATCAATGACAACAGTGAGATCATCGAAGCTACGGTGACCGAGCGAGTTAAAGGTGGTCTTTTGGTGGATGTAGGAGTGCGGGGTTTTGTGCCTGCCTCCCATGTGGCTCGCCATTATGTTGAGGATCTAGAAACCTATGTCGGCAAGAATCTGCGACTTAAGATTATTGAGCTAGACAAGCAACGGAATAATGTGGTTCTTTCCCACAAAGAAGTGCTGGAAGAGGAATATGCGGCTCACAAAGAGGAGATCTTCAACACCTATCAACCAGGGGATATCGTCGACGGAATAGTGCGGCGACTGACAGATTTCGGTGCCTTTGTAGATATCGGTAGCGGGGTAGAAGGCTTACTACACGTATCCGAGATGGCCTATAGCCGGGTGGGGCATCCATCAGATATCCTTTCTGAAGGTGAAGAGATTAAGGTGATGATCCTTAACCTAGATAAGGAGTCTGAGCGCATCTCTTTGGGTCTGAAGCAGACCTTGCCTGACCCCTGGGAGAATATTGGCAGCAAGTACCATGAAGGAGATGTCGTCGAGGGTGAGGTTACCCGGACAGTAGATTTCGGTGCCTTTGTCAAGCTTGAGGATGGTGTTGAAGGACTAGTTCACATCTCTCAACTAGCTGACCGCCATGTGGCTAATACTGAGGAAGTAGTAGCATCTGGTGACGTGGTAAAGGTCAAGATCATTAGCATTGATGAAGAAGCTCGCCGGATTGGCTTAAGCATCAAAGAGGCTCAAAGAAAGGCTAAGCCCAAAGCAGCTCCTGTCCAGGAGACTCAAGGAGACGGTGGCAACCAAGAGCCTGAGAGTTCTGGAGTTACTATTGGTGACTTGGTGGGGGATCTAGGTGCATTCTTCAACAATGATGATGATGATGAAGCCGATGATGAAGAATAAGGGCGGCTTTTCGCCAGATTGACCCAAGCAAGCCAAAACTAAAGCTGATGAAATTAGCAGGCCTATGGGCCTGCTTTTTTTCGTTCGCATAAGGCAAATAGCCCTTGGGAAAGCTAGCTATGAATTAGCAGGATTAGTTCTCATGTAAAGGAGTGATTGTTGTGCCTGTTGGGCTGATCCTTTTGATCATCACTGCAGCCCTTGTGTATTTTGGTCTGGCACAGCGGGTTCTTGACAGGATGAACCTCACCGATGGCCAGGCCTTCATCTTCCTGGGTTTGATGATTGTTGGCAGCTTTCTCAATCTCCCTATCTCCCGGGGACCGGTGGCTATCTCGGTGAACTTCGGTGGTGCCGTGGTTCCCCTGGTTCTGATCTTCTATCTTGTTAGCCGGGCGGGGACTCCCGCGGAAAAATGGAGGGGATTAGTGGCAGGGGTAGCCACCGGTGTCGTCATCTGGGGCTTTGCCAAACTGGTGGGCTATAGGGAGCCGGCAGAGCAGTGGCTTGATCCCATCTGGAGCTATAGTCTGATAGCGGGAGTTATCGGATATCTGGCGGGCAGATCCAGAAGGAGTGCGTTTATTGCAGGGACTTTGGGAGTCATCGTGGCAGATCTGATCCATATGGGTATTGCCTTGGCCAAAGGTATGGCTACTACCGTTGCTATAGGTGGGGCCGGAGTCTTCGATAGTGTGGTCCTAGCAGGGCTGATAGCGGTGACCCTAGCTGAAGTAGTTGGTGAGAGTCGGGAAAGATTGGGTGGTGGCCCCGTTCACGACAAGGAGCGGCCCAAAGCTTTGGATAACGAAGAGTTTTTGCTCCACGAGTTCGATGGAAAGGCAACGGACAGCGAAACAGAACCTCCCATCGATGTAAATGCCATAGGTATCCATGGCCAGGATTTGATACCCCCCGGGGTGAGCAAAGATTACCGCCAACACATCCTACGGGTTGACGCAACTGGTGAGCTTTCCAAGGAAAGCCCCAATGAAGAGGTAGTTCCGGTCGTTGTTAATGCAGCCAGGGAGGAGGAAGAGCTTCATGAAAGCTAGATCCTGCTTTCGCAGTCTTATTACTAGACAATTGTCACTGGTGATTCTGCTTGTCGGAGCGAGTCTAGTCCTAGGGATAGATTCTGGGGCAAAGGCCAGTGGAGTCCCTCCAGAAGGGCTAGTTGGGCTGTTTGAAAGGACAGATGGCGGGTATTTCACCCTAATCGATGAAGATACACAAAGGGAAGTAACCAAAGCAGCGCGGTTTCTTGATATCGGTGACTCTTACATTGACAGTGACAATCGACGCTATGAAGTAACTAGAATTGAGGATGATACTGTCTATGTGAAACACACCGACAAAGGTACCAAGAGAACAGCTAGCCTAGGTGGGCAGGCAGGAGCCGGGCAGAAAGCGAATCGATCTGCCTGGCTACAAGGCATATTGGCCCGGGTAACTGGGCCCGCACCTAGGCGAGTAGCCATCTACTGTACCCATAGTGATGAATCCTATGTACCTACCAGTGGCACATCATCCAAAGAATGGGGCGATGTGTACAAAGTGGGTTCTACCTTAAAGCAAGAGTTCGAAAAACGGGGATTTACAGTGGATCTTTCCTATAATAATCATAATCCCCATGACTCCCAGGCTTATATACGCTCAAGGCGGACCGCCACAGAACTATTGCGAAATCGGCCTTTGGTTGTCTTGGATGTACATAGAGATGCGGTACCAGAGCATGAGTACCGAACAACGGTGCAAGGCAGTGAGCTATCCAAGATCCAGCTTGTAGTTGGCAGGCAAAACCAAAACCGCGATGCTAATCTGGCATTTGCCCAAACCATCAAGGCTGAAGCTGACAGGCAGTATCCTGGGTTAGTCAAAGGCATTTTCGATGCTAAGGGCAATTACAACCAAGATCTAGCACCTCGCTCGATTCTTTTAGAGTTTGGTACCCATGAGACAAGTCTCGGCATGGCAGAAAAGGCAGCTGACCTAATCTCCGATGTATTGCCTGCGGCTGCTGGTGCTGCCACAAAGCCTATGGGGACCTCAGGCTATCGCACAGTACTCTGGATCGTCGGATTGGTGGTGGCTGCTGGCGTTGCGGTTGTAGTAGTAAATGCCATGGGATGGCAGGGTATCCGGAATTTCTTTGGCCGGGAATTCGCCAGTGCTTTTGGGATTCGAGGTAAGAGACGTCAAGAAAAGGAACCAGCAAAGACAACCGAAAAAGACTCAGAGAAAGACCCAGGTGAGGGGCCGGAGACAGACTCAGATGAAAAAAACGACTAGATCAACTACACCAGTGTTAACGGAAGGCCAAACTAGCCGAGCCGACCCAACTAGCGGATCGAAATGTGGCTTTGGGCAAGTAGAAGGGGTGAAGGAGTGGAGGCAATCACCAGTGTGGTGACGGCATCTCTCGTGGGTTTTTTCGCCCGGCTTTACATGCTTCGTACTGACTACCGTCAGTATCCTAGCTATCCCCAAGGATATGTCATTCATCTATCGCTGGGCCTAATCGCTAGTTTTCTCGGAGCTGTAGCGGTACCTGCTTTGCTGGTTAAAGATTACGCGGCAGCCACGTTTCTGGCCCTGGCCGCCACCCAGTTTCGAGAAGTCAGGAAGACCGAAAGGGAAACACTAAGCAATCTTGAGCCCATGGAACTGATTCCCCGGGGGAATGGCTATATAGAAGGGATTGCTCGGGTTTTCGAGGCCCGCAACTATCTTGCCGGGGGCACCGCCCTTTTCACTAGTATAGTGGTGCTTATTCTTAGTCAGTATTGGTCACTTCCTATAGCCATCTTTGGAGGTGTGGTGGGCGGAGCAATTCTAGTGTGGCTGCTTGATGGGATGATGATCGGACCGAAGGTGGGGGATCTAGCTAATGTGCGTGGGGCTGAGATTCGCTTTACTGGTCCTTTGCTTATGGTAGAGGATATTGTGATCATGAATGTTGGACTAGAAACAGCCCGCCAACGCCTACTGAAGGAAGGGATAGGTGTTCTAATAGAACCGAGAGATCCTAATAGCAAGGCCACTTTAGCAAATCTAGGTCAAAGGCAAGCCATCCTGCATGATGCCACATCACTATTGGGTGTGGAAATGGATGTGGGTGAACCTGAATATATCCCGCTACTAAGGCGTCACCCCGTAACTGGTGCATTGGCCATGGCGATAATACCAGGGGAAAAAAACACTGTGGCTCTACTGGAGGCAGTGCGGCGAACACCCATCTTGGAGGCATCAGTTCGCAAACCTCTAGCATCTCAAGCAGGCAGACTGGCAGACAGGCATCGGGAATAGGCCGGGGTAGTACGGTGACGGTACTGCGGTAGATGTAAGTACAGGCTTTGGCGAAATGGTGGGCCGGAAGAGCACCACCAAGACAACCCGAGGGGACCTAAATAGGCTTGGGGAAGGAGAGCAAGTTTGAGGGAAAACTCAGCCGAAGGCGTGATTGCTATGATAACTGAAGATCGGAACCTAGTCGGTGGCGGAGCACCTATCTTCTATGTTTCCAGCCTTGCCGAAAAGGAAAGGGTAGCACAGTATCTTAGTCGCATCACTCGGGGCATGGTACACGACTTAGGCAATGGAGTATATATCATTGTCAGACACTAGGAGCTAGTATGCTGATTATCTATGCTTGTTATGGTGGCGCTCACTCCTCACCTATGGCGGCAGCCATTCACTTAGGCAGGCTTACCGGTGATTCTTTGCCTTCTCTAGAGGCTATTTCGAGCTTGCTGTATTTTGATATCGTAGATGGTGAGGATCGGGGACGGGTTTTCCCCGCCGGTACCGATGAGTTTGGCAATGCCATCTATGTACTCGGTCGAGGCAGTGATGCAAGATCAATCCAGCAGGCAGTCAAATCCGGTTATCTGTTGGCGGGAGGCGATCCCCGTCAAGTGTTATTTGTCAATACCCTCAAAGCCGTAAACTGGCAAATGCGGGTCGGTGGCTTTCTTTCAAGGCGTTTAGGCCTAGTTTCCATTGGCAGACCTCTAGTCACCCGAGGTGCAAGGTTGGCATATCCCAAGTTGGTACAGATAGTGACTGCCACAAAAGCCCGTCCCGAAGTTGCTCAAGGCGTGATGAACCCAGCATCTTTCTCTTCCAACCAGGAATAATGCAGCTGATGTGGAATCTTACACCTTGCAGGAAGCAGCAATCATGGTGTCTGGGGGCAGTGCAAGATGGGTGCAACGATTACCGGTGTCCGGCCAAACAGCATAGCCAGAGAGGTTGGCATCGCCAAGGGTGATGAACTCCTTAGGATCAATGGCTATCCAGTAACGGACTTATTGGTCTATAGGTTTTACGCGGCGGAAGCTAATGTGATGCTCCACGTTAGAAAAGCCAATGGAGAAGAGTTGATCTATGAAATCGAAAAAGATGAAGATGAGGATTTGGGGCTAGATTTTGCCCAGGAGCTATTTGACAAGACCCGCCGCTGCCGCAACCGATGTCAGTTCTGTTTTGTCGATCAAATGCCGCAGGGTATGCGCCCTACGCTTTATGTTAAGGATGACGATTTTAGGCTCTCTTTTATGTATGGGAATTTCATTACCCTCACCAATCTGCAGGAAGAGGATTGGGATACCATTCGGCGACTGCACCTGAGCCCCTTGTATATCTCTGTGCATGCAACTGATCCAGAAACTAGAAAGCAGCTAATGACAAATCCCGCTGCAGGTGATATCCTGAAAAATCTGCAGCGCTTGGCCGATTGGGGCATTGCCTTTCACTGTCAAATAGTCTTATGTCCAGGAATCAATGATGGCCCCCAGCTCACACAAACCGTTCTTGATCTGGCGGCCTTTTGGCCACAGGCAAGGTCAGTTGCCATCGTTCCCGTAGGTTTGACCTCCTATCGGCAGTGTTTGCCCAAGTTAGAGACGGTATCGTCCAGTCAAGCAAAAGACTTGACTAGACAAGTTCACCATTGGCAACAGCATTTCCTTAAGGAATATGGGACGAGGTTCGTTTTTTTGGCTGATGAGTTTTATCTATTGGCTGAGTTGCCATTGCCCCGGTATGATGACTACGAAGATTTCCCTCAGCTAGAAAATGGTGTTGGGCTGTCAGCTGTCTTTCTCCAAGACTTTGAGCTCGCGATGAAAGAGGCTCCTACCGCTCTGGCCAGGTCGCGACGCTTTGCTATTGCCACCAGTATCTTGGGAGAAAAAGTACTGCGCCAACCAGTAGAGAAATTGCGAAGCATCGAGGAGTTAGATATTTCGATACACATAATCCACAATGCCTTTTTCGGCCCGGGCATAACAGTAAGTGGCTTGATTGCAGGAAGTGACCTTATTGCCGCGCTAGCTGGTCAGTCTTTGGGGGAGGCTTTGCTGATTCCCGCTGTTTGTCTGAAGGATGAAAAGCATTTTCTCGATGATTGTTCAGTAGATGAGGCGGCACGAAGACTAGGAGTGCCGGTGATACCTGTAGCAGGGGCCAGAGAATTGGTAGAAAGGGTGACAGAGCCGTGGCCAAACCAGTAGTTGCCATTGTGGGAAGGCCCAATGTGGGAAAATCTGCTTTATTTAACCGCATTGTGGGTGGGCGTTTAGCCATTGTTGAGGGAGAGCCAGGCATCACCCGGGATCGCATCTATGCCGAAAGCCAATGGCTTAATCGTTCCTTTCTTCTGATTGATACCGGTGGTATAGACTTTGATGATACGGACAATATTGCGGTGGAGGTGCGGCGACAAGCAGAGATCGCCATCGAAGAAGCAGATGTGATTCTGTTTGTAGTAGATGCCCGAGTCGGAATTACTGCCGATGATGAGGAGATTGCTAATCTCCTTAGACGCACCAATAAGCCAGTGATTGTCGTTGCCAATAAGGTGGATCATCAGAATCTGGAGGCGGCGATTTACGAGTTCTATCAGTTGGGATTGGGTGACCCCATTGGGATCGCGGCAGAGCATAACCGCAATATCGGGGATCTCTTGGATTGGATCACTTCCCA
>JAAYSL010000041.1 GCA_012518315.1 Bacillota bacterium
AAAAAACCACTACAAGAGCTAATGGCCAGATGGGTATAGATGCCGCGGCTATGGATGTTTTCGGTGATGGCTATCAAGTGACGTATCTGGGCTATGGTTTTCCTTTGGCTAAGCAGGCACCATGGGCTATAGCCCAGACAGGGTACCAAGTTACTCTCATGGGTAAGATTGCTCACCTAATCGACTGTCCCGATGCCACTTTAGAGATGAGCATCGATACCGATGTAGTTATGGAGCGGCTTGTGGATGAGGTAAAACAAGGGTCAAGCGACTTTGTCGCTGCCACTGTGCAGGAGACGGATCTATCCGGTCATGAGAGAAACCCTTGGCGATTTGCAGATACTTTGGCCCGAGTAGATAAATACATGTCCAGGATTTTTCAAGCTTTGCGCAAGAGGGATCTCTTGATCATAACGGCTGATCATGGCAATGACCCAGTCAAAGGCGTTGGGCTGCATACGAGGGAGTATACTCCTCTCATTGTCTTCGGGTCAGAGGTGAGTGGCACGTGCCTTGGTGTAAGAGAGACTCTGGCAGATGTTGGTGCTACTATTGCAGAGAACTTTGCCCAGACGAGTACTGAGATCGGTAGCAGTTTCTTAAATAGGTTATCGAGTACCTAGGAACTTATGTATGGTGAGGATTCGTGCGCTAGCGGTATTCTTCATTCATAGCACAAGGGGATGGAGTGAAGGGATTGGCTTTGGAAATGTACATCGGGGTTGACCTAGGTGGAACAAAGACGAAAACTGTGCTTGCCACCGGCAATCTGGAAATCATTAATGAAAAAACCATCGCTACTCGTATGGACTCCGAAGAGACTATAATCCAGGGCATCTTTGAAACCATTGATGCCGTCAAGGGCCGTAAGGTGATAAAAGCTATCGGTGTAGCTACACCGGGGCAGCTTAATCGGGAAGCTGGGATAGCGATCCAAGCACCCAGCATGGGATGGCATAGTGTCCCTTTGACACGCTTACTATCTGAGCGTTACCAAGTTCCAGCATACATCGAAAATGATATCAATGTCGCGGCACTAGGAGAATTCAGCTGTCAAGATGAATCGCTAAACAACGCCGTGTATATCAATGTCGGTACTGGAATCGGCGCCGGGATTATCTTATCCAAGCAAGTGTTTTTGGGTAACAGCGGTACCGCCGGTGAGTTCGGCCATTTGACCATGGAGCCCGGTGGCCCTTTGTGTAAGTGTGGTAATCGTGGATGTCTCGAGGCCATAGCAGCAGGGCCGGCCATCGGAGCTAGGGCAACTCAATGGGCTAGGGCACGCCAAGATTCGTCGATGCACGCACTAGCTTTGCAGAGGGAGCTTTCGGCTAAGGAAGTGGCGGAATTTGCCCGGGGTGGAGAGAAACTGGCGATTGAGCTATTGCAGGAAACCGGTAGATACCTAGGTAGGGCAGTAGCTGATTTGGTTAACCTGTATGATCCCGGCCTTGTGATATTCGGCGGTAGTGTAGTATTGAATAGTCCGGATATTTGGGAGGCAATGCTAGCTGAGGTCAAGATGCGGCTTATGCCCATTATCTATGCCCAGACCGAATTTGCCAAAGCAAGGTTCAAAGGGGACTCGGGTGCCATTGGCGCGGTGGTGCTGGCAAAGCAAAAAACGAACTGAATTGAACCGATAGGTGAACCTCTAGGGCCTGGTTTCGGACCAGGAAGCTGTGAGGATGAAGTTTTTGGAGCGACCTCTCTTACTTTTCGAGAAGGAATTAGGCAAGGGGAATATAATAGATCCATGTAAAGTGATCAATACCGTGTTTCTGAGACTTTGTTGAACCGCGGAGGGGGAGTCCAATTGGAGCCAGTTGTTATAGCCGATCTCAAATTCGATGTTAACACAGATGGGCTCTTGAAAACCTTAAGAGTAGATGGGGCTAGCTCTGATGGCAAGAGTGTCCTTGCCCTGGT
>JAAYSL010000261.1 GCA_012518315.1 Bacillota bacterium
ATCGGGATTTGGGCATTCATACAGAAATGCTCAGTGATGGTCTGATGGAGCTAATCCTTGCCGGGGTAGCGACGGGTCGCTGCAAGACAATTCATCCATACAAGGCCATTATCGCGTTTGCCACCGGTACCCGCCACCTGTATGATTTTTTAGATGATAATCCCTTAATTGAAGCTCATCCGGTGCAGTATGTGAATAACCCACAGGTGATTGCAAGAAACCATCAACAGATCGCAATTAATGCTGCCCTACAGGTCGACCTAACCGGTCAGTGCTGTGCCGAATCCTTTGGTGTGAAACAGTATAGTGGTACCGGAGGCCAGCTGGACTTTACTCGAGGTGCCTTTGATTCACCGGGAGGCAAGGCCATTATTGCCTTCTGCTCTACGGCCAAGGGAGGGGAATTTTCCCGAATTGTACCGACTCTAAGCCCTGGAGCCGTAGTTACGACTCCCAGGACAGATGTACATTATATAGTGACTGAGTACGGAGTTGCCCAATTGAAGGGCAAATCTTTAAGAGAAAGAGCCCGCCTATTAATCGGACTTGCCCATCCCAAATTCAGGGATGTGCTGGAATATGAGGCAAACAAGATGGGCGTGCTCTAGAAAGGGCGGGGTGCCTAAACCCCGCTCCAGCAGGCTCTTGCTCAAATACTCGACTTAATCTCTAGGGCTAGATGAAAGACATAGCAAGGGCCCAAGAGAATCAGGGAAGACTTGTGATATAAAGTGGCCGAAACCCAATAGCATCACAGGAGACAAGATGGTAACTAATGCCCCGGTATAGCCCTGTCAGGGCTTGTTTGTGGGCCTGCCCGTGGAGGTGGCCATAGACACAGTATTTGACACCTGCCGCCTCCATGATCTCCGTAAATCCGGAAGGTGTTTGGCTTTCATCGGTAGGGGGATAGTGGAGCATGACGATGTAGGGTGTATGGCCATGCTCTATGGCAGATCTGAGGGAGAGGCGTAGTCTCTCCAGTTCCCGTAGATAGATTTTTTCATCCTCAGAAGTGAAGTCAGTGGCGGTGGGGCATTTCCACCCCCTGGTGCCGCAAACTGCAAGGTTTCCAGGTAATGGATGAAAGTCATTCTGCAGGGCAAAGACATTTTGGGGGAGCCTGCGCCTAAGCTGGGTGATGCTTTTCCACCACAAATCGTGATTGCCTTTGGCCAGCAAGATAGTGCCTGGGAGGGTGCCCAGAAAGTCTAGGTCTGGGCCAGCAGCAGGAAGCTTAAGTGCCCAAGAGAGATCCCCTGGGGAAAGCACCAAATCCTTGGCGGTGACGGTCGTTCGCCAGTTGGCAGCAATGCGGCTTATATGATCAGACCATTCTGGCCCAAAAACATCCATAGGTTTATCCTCCCCACCGGGGAGATGTAGATCACTAATACCATATATGTCCATTGAACTGCATAGCCCCCTGCCTTGGCAATAAGTCCAGTACATCTCTTAGGGTAGATTCATTCTGATAGGAGTTTTTTCCTCTTTGACGAAATCTATGATGTTTAGACCCTACAACTATTCTGGCACCAAGCAAACCCGTTAGGCGGTGAGAAAGCATGAAGCAGTTAATGGAAGGGCTGGATGCAGGTTATCAGGAAGTGATGGGGCTATATGAAGAGCTATTGGTTTTGGCGAAAGCCATAGCTGGGAGCCTGGAAGCGGGGCAGTGGGAGGCGGTAGATACCGAGCTAGCCAGAAAGCAGAACATCATGGATGTCATCGAGAGTAAAGAGGGTGAACTTGGCGAGTTGCGGGAAAGGGTGCGGGAGAAGTTGGGGCTCGAGGCCTTTTCCTTAAGTGTATTACAGGGTAAATTACCCACGAACAAGCTAAGTGATACAATGGCACAGTTAATGGATGTGATTGTTGAGTTACAGGAGCAAGAGAAGAATAATGAAGAGATATTGCGCAAACTAGTAGCAGGTGTGCAAGGCCAGCTAGAAGACTTTGGCCGGAGCAAACAAGCAGCAAAGGCGTATTTGCCGGGGCCAAAAGGTTATGGGGAAGCTCGGTTTGTGGATGAGAAAAAGTAAGCTCTGTATTGAAAGACTAAAGAACCCCCGATCCAGTTACAGGAGGACAGACTCAAACGATGGATGATAAAGAACAATGGTATAGGATGAGTGGCAAAGAGGCTGCAGCCGCGTTAAAGATAGACATATCCGCGGGATTAGAACCTGGGGAAGCGGCCGACAGGCTCAGGGAATACGGGGCCAATGAGCTCGAGGCTCTACCTGGCAGGAGTATCTACTCCATGCTGTTGGATCAGCTCAAAGAAGTCATGGTACTAATGTTGATCGCAGCTGCCATCATTTCCGGGTTGGTGGGCGAGGTCAAGGATAGTATTATTATCCTGTTAATTGTGCTATTAAACGCTATTCTAGGGGTTGTACAAGAGAACAAGGCAGAGAATGCCTTGGCGGCCTTGAAGAAGCTATCTGCACCGGTGGCTACGGTGATCAGGGGAGGTAAACCACAGCAGATTCCTGCCCGGGAGCTAGTGCCTGGTGATGTGATTGTCTTGGAGGCAGGTACGAATATCCCGGCTGATGCCCGATTGCTTGAGGTAGCCAATCTCAGATGTGAAGAGGCGGCCCTAACCGGTGAGTCAGTACCGGTGGAAAAAACCATCACTCCCCTAGAGAGCCAAGATGTGGGGATCGGTGATTTGGTTAATATGGTTTTTAGCGGAACAACTGCGGTTTATGGCCGTGGGAAGGCCCTTGTGGTGGGAACTGGTATGCAGACCGAGATAGGCAAGATCGCCAGTATGATCCAAGCTGTACCACAGGAACCGACTCCACTACAGCTTAAACTAGATGAACTAGGCAAGAGTCTTGGTGCTGTTGCTTTGGTGTTAGTCGTCTTAGTCTTTCTAGCGGGCCTATTGCGGGGAGAGCCTGCTTTTGAGATGTTCATGATGGCTATCAGCTTGGCAGTTGCCGCCATCCCCGAAGGGTTGCCAGCTATTGTCACTATTGTTCTGGCCCTAGGTGTGCAGCGGATGATTAAGCGGCAAGCCATCATTCGTAAGCTACCAGCTGTAGAAACCCTAGGAACAGCTACTGTCATCGCCTCAGACAAGACCGGCACTCTTACTCAAAATGAAATGACGGTAACTCATATCTATGTAAATAACGAGTTGTTGGAAGTGACAGGCAAAGGATATGAGCCTGTCGGTGAGTTTCTAGGAGAAACTGGGAAAGTGAGAGATAAGCCTTTAGCTGACCAACACCTCAATTTGCTGTTGCATGGATTTTCCCTAGCCAATGATGCCGGGTTTGATGCCAATAGTGATGGATATGCCATTATTGGTGATCCTACCGAGGGAGCTTTGGTAGTGCTGGCTGCCAAGGCCGGGATACAGGTGTCAGATAACGGGGCCTACCCCAGGGCAGGTGAGATCCCCTTCGACTCCCGGCGGAAGCGCATGACTACTCTCCACAGGCTCAACGGCTCAGGGGATTTGGCTGATATTGAAGTTTTAGACAAGGAGCTAATCTCTTTCACAAAGGGTGCCCCTGATGTGCTCTTGCCCCTTTGTGGTTATATGTACTCCCAAGGTGAGATAAGACCACTCACCGATAGCGACAGGCAGTCACTTCTTGAGATGAATGCCAGTTTGGGGCAGAAAGCGCTAAGGGTCTTAGCCCTGGCTTTTCGGATGTGGGAGGGCCTACCGACACCCATTTCTCCGGAGAATATGGAGCAAGACCTGGTCTTTGTGGGTTTTGCCGGTATGATTGATCCCCCTCGGCCAGAGGCGAAGACAGCGGTTAAGCTGGCGAAGGAAGCCGGTATCAGGACAGTGATGATCACCGGTGACCACAAGCTTACGGCAACAGCCATCGCCACGGAACTAGGCATTTTGGAAAATGAAAGTCAATTGGTGGTCACGGGCCCAGAACTTGAGAAGCTAAGTGATCTAGAGCTTGAGCAAATGATCGAAGAAGTGCGGGTATTTGCCCGGGTATCCCCGGAGCATAAAGTAAGGATCGTCGACGCCCTCAAGGCCGAGGGCCATGTTGTAGCCATGACCGGTGATGGTGTCAATGATGCCCCGGCCTTGAAGCGTGCTGATATCGGAGCTTCAATGGGGATTACTGGCACAGATGTGGCGAAAGAGGCTTCTGAGATGGTACTAGCCGATGATAATTTTGCTACTATAGTCGCCGCAGTTGCAGAAGGGCGCACGATTTATGCCAATATCCGCAAAGCTATCTATTACCTTCTATCCTGTAATGTAGGTGAGATCTTTGCCATCTTCATGTCCATCATGCTGGGTTGGGGTAGACCGCTGACGGCTATTCAAATTCTCTGGATTAACCTGGTCACTGATGGCTTACCGGCCTTGGCTTTAGGAGTCGAGCCCCCGGAATCGAGGGTAATGCACCAAAAGCCCCGTAGCAGCCAAGAAAGTGTTTTCGCTGGTGGCATGTCTTACAGGATTATCCTATATGGATGTCTAATAGGTACCTTAGGGTTGTTGGCCTATTACTTCGGGCTTCAGCGAGGGCTATCCATAAGTACGGCCCGGACTATGGCCTTTGCTACCTTGGCTTTTTCTCAGCTGTTTCAGGCCCTTAATGCGAGATCAAGTCAATCACTGTTTCGGATAGGGTTGTTTAGTAACAGATATATGGTGTTTGCTTTGATGGGTTCGGCGGCTTTGCAGTTGATGGTGATGCTGATACCGGCTTTACGGCAGGTCTTTGGGGTAGTGCTATTAAGACCACTGAATTGGGATCTGGTGATCGGGCTTTCCTTGGTTCCTGTTTTGGTAGGAGAAATTCAGAAAGTGATGGCGAGAATGATAAGGCGAGCCTAATGATAACTCCTAGGGGGTCAAGCCTATGGCTTTTGATGACCGAACAAGGCCAGTAGAAGACCTTAGCTTTGCGGAGGAGAACATAGGACTGGGAAGAGACACTGCGGAGACAACCGAAGAAACAGTCTCACCTGCTATTGATGGCAGGATCGCCATTCAAGATGGAAAGCTGATAGTGACGCCACCGGAAGCAGGTGGCCGATGGCCAGTAATCAAACCCGGTAGCAATGTGATGATCAAAGTAAACGGCCAAGAGATCAAAGATAAGCATACCATTTCAGAGGATGATGAGATCCAGGCTCTGCCTGCCGATGAGGAAGCCATCTGCGAGGTCAAGATCACAGTCAGTTCCACCAGGATGCAGGCCCTGGCATCATTTCATCGTCAGGCCGGTAAGCGGTTCCAGGTTAGAGATACATCGGAAAGTGCCTTCGCCTATGTGACAGCAGACCTAGTAGAAGTAGTAACTCCACCCGAGCCCACCATAGAGGCGGTAATGGAGGAATTGGCTGAGGCAAAAGTAGTTTTTGGCATCGACCAAGGGGCCATTCTGCAATTGATTCAAGGGGCTGGTACAACACCGGTGGTGGTGGCCCAAGGTCAGCCTCCCTCCGACCCAGTAGACGGCGTAATTCGCTATCTCTTTACTGAGATAGCGGAGAAAGATATAGATCCGGAAGCCAGCCGTATTGACCTTTATGATCGTCATACTATCCCCTGGGTACAACCCCGGGATGTATTGGCGGAAAAAACCGATCCCATACCGGGGACACCAGGGGTTGATGTCTATGGTGATCCTATACGTCCTCGTAATTACCGAAATCCAGTGCTTTCTGTAGGAGAGGGTGTAGAGTTACTGGATGAGGGTCGCCAAGCAGTAGCTACTCGAGAAGGACGCCCTATCCTGGATGGCAAGACTATTAAAGTAGTGCCCACTTATCTCGTGCCTAAAGATGCCGATGCCAGTACCGGACATATTCGGTTTTCCGGAGATGTGGTGATCAATGGCGATGTTTTGGATCGTGTTGAGGTGGTCTCCGGGGGCCTAGTGGAAGTCTCGGGCCTTGTTTCCCATGCCATAGTCATGGGTCAACAGGGGGTAATTGTTCGCAAA
Organism: Bacillota bacterium; assembly: GCA_012518315.1. Classification (GTDB taxonomy): domain Bacteria; phylum Bacillota; class Limnochordia; order DTU087; family DTU087; genus JAAYSL01. Next base: position 5,952 of record JAAYSL010000261.1, read on the forward strand.
GGTGTAATCGGTGGTCAGATTCGGGCTGGGGGCATCTCTGCGGAGTGCAAAAAGATTCTGTCAATTATTGGAGTGTTAATTCTACGTCTAGAAGAGCTACTCAAGGCACTACAGCAACTACAACGGGATCCAAGAATGCAGCAACTGAGCCTATCTGATGGCCAAGTTGTTAAGCAGCTTTTGGAAGGCCGGTTTAGCGAGATCCCCAAACGGATAGTGGAGTTGGAAGACTCTGCTGCTGCTTCTCCAAATTTGTTTCAAGGGTTCCCACAGCTCCTCCCGGCTTTAAGGAGTAAGCTGATGGGTTTGGGCCCCACATCCATCGCCTCCCGCTGGGAGCTACAGACTTTGATCAATTCATTGCAGGATTTGGCCTTGTATCTAGAAGCAATGCAAGCAGCTGATGCAGATATTGAAGTGAAGAGCTTGCAGAATGCTGTGCTGGAAGCCAGCGGGAAAGTGGTAATCAATGGCACCGGCTGCTACTACTCAAGTATTACCGCGGGTAAGGGAGTAAAAGCCAGCCGGGGGCTGCTTAGGGGCGGCAGAGTTGTAGTTAACGAGGGCAATGTGGAGTTTAAGGAGCTAGGCGGGCCCGGTGGTGTTACCACCGAGGTGACTATAGCCGGTAGCGGCGTTATTGTTGCCCAGACAGTGTATCCCAATGTTACCCTCGCCATTCGGGGTGAAAGCCGGGTATTTCGGGATGTGGGGCGGCGGATCAGAGCCTTTGTTAGTGAAGAAGGAGAATTGGTTGTCTAGAAGCGTTGTTTTATTTCCACTGGCAAGATATAATAGCATTGATAGTGTGGGCCTTAGCGGTCGATGTGCCGCGCATCGCGTCTGCCACGGCAGCAAGACCAAGCCCAGAGGCCACGTCTTGATCCCCAAGAGTGTCGATGGACACTTCCCCGGCGGGGTGTAGGGAATGAGGCAAAGGCAGGCCCGCGCTGGGTTTCTGTAAATAGGGATTACCGACTAAGAAGGGGATCAGATTAATGGGTGCCTTTGTTGACAAGGTTTTGGTCTGCCGTGATTGTGGTTCCGAGTTTACCTTCTCCGCTGGTGAACAGGCCTTTTATGAGGAAAAGGGGTTTGTCAATGAGCCGACCCGGTGTCCAGAGTGTCGCCGGAATCGGAAACAGCAGAGAAACGCTCCATCTCGTTCACGTCAGCGGGAAATGTTTAAAGCCGTCTGTGCCGATTGTGGTATGGAGACGGAAGTGCCATTTAAGCCACAGCTAGATCGACCTGTCTATTGCCGGGATTGCTTCGCCAATCATCGAGGCTAGGTTGATTATCTAGGCTATTAGAATGTGACAAGTAAGGACTCCTATCAGTAAAGTACCGGGGAATACTGACAGGAGTCCTTTTCCAATGATTGTCCAAAAAATGGTGGTAACATATCTGGAAACTCCGATCCCATAAAACTACAGACCATTCAGCGTTTAAACGCACGGCCCATCGGGCATGACTAAGCAAGAGATACCTTGGTTAGGGTGAGATTCCTGCTCTAGGGCAACAGGGTGAAGGAAATCGGGGATATCGAAGGCGAACAGCCTCTTGACAGGCTGAAGGTGGTTATGATACCATTAGTTCGAAAGTTGGAAACTCTTAGGCGTCGCTGTTACTGGGCAACATCGGGTTCTTATCCAAGCCCCTTTGTTCTTGGCCTTGTTTGCTTCACCTTAAGAGTTGGAGAAATCTTTAGGAGGAATGCGTAGTAATGCTAGGCAGAGTTAAGTGGTTTAACGCGGAGAAGGGCTACGGCTTC
>JAAYSL010000262.1 GCA_012518315.1 Bacillota bacterium
AGTGGTAAGCAAAACCAGCATTCTGATGTTAAGCCCCGGGTAGTCAGGAAGACTTGCCGAGCCTGTGGACTATGTATCCAGTGGTGTCCGGTGGATGCTATCTCCATGGTTGATGACAAAGCCCATATAGACGAAGGCACTTGCTACGGGTGTGCTGAATGTACTGCTACTTGCCGGTTCGGAGCGATTAGTGTCAACTGGGAAGGAACTAGCCAGGCACTACAAGAAAAGATGGCGGAGTATGCTTGGGGAGCAGTCAAAGATAAACTCAGTAAGGTAGCATGCTTTAGCTTTTTGATACACGTCACCAAGGATTGTGATTGTGTGGGAAGGGCCCAATCCGCGGTCATCAGGGACATCGGTATTCTTGCCTCGTATGATCCTGTCGCAATTGATCAGGCCACAGTGGATCTTCTGGGTCAAGCTGCCCAAAAGGACTTTTTCCATAACCTTTGGCCCGAGAATGACTACAATGCACAGTTATCCCATGCAGAGAAGCTGGGGCTTGGTAGCAGGCAATACCAATTAATCACGGTTGGGGACTAGATCACTCATAGCTCCGCTTCCTTCGACTTCCTAATCCAAAGGGATTTCTTGGAGAAATGAGAATGTTGTATTAGTATGATTGCCACATGGCGGGCATAGCCGGAAAGTCAAAGGGAGGGAGTGGGAGTGGCACAAGGGAAAACCAGGAAGTTTCTAGCCTTTGATCTTGGGGCTGAAAGTGGCCGAGCGATAGTGGGGTGCTTTGATGGCACGAAGGTGGAACTAGAGGTTTTGCACCGTTTCCCCAATCAGCCGGTAGTGGTGATGTCTACGACCTATTGGGATGTGCTTCGGCTCTTTTACGAAATGAAAGAGGGGCTATCTTTATGTATGCAAAAATACGGCACCAAGATAGCTAGTATAGCCATTGATACGTGGGGAGTGGACTTTGGCCTTTTAGGGGCAAATGACGAGCTGTTAGGTAACCCGATTCATTACCGGGATCCCCATACAGAGGGGATGATCGAAGAGGCCTTTAAGATAATCCTCCGCCAAGAGCTTTTTCGGCAGACTGGCAATCAGTTTATTCGGTTTAATACTCTATTTCAGCTCATGGCTCTAGCAAGGCGAGGTTCACCCATTCTAGATCAGGCTAAGACACTACTTTTGATGCCTAACCTCTTCGATTTTTGGTTTACCGGGCGAAAACTCACCGAGTATAGTATAGCCTCCACTACGCAGATGGTGGATCCAAGAAAGAGAGACTGGGCCTTTGAGCTCTTAGAGCAGTTTTCCATCAATGGGGCCATGCTAACTGAGATTGTGGAGCCAGGAACTATCGTTGGGAAAATCATGCCATCGATCATGCGGGAGCTTGGCTCGGAAGAAGCAGGCATCACAGTAGTCGCACCGGCAAGCCATGACACCGGTTCCGCCGTGGCAGCAGTACCTGCTGAATATGGGGATTATGTCTACATAAGCTCTGGCACCTGGTCCTTGATGGGTGTGGAAGTAAGAGAACCTATCATGAGTGAGAAGAGTTTGGCCCATAATTTCACCAATGAGGGCGGGGTATGTGGTACATACCGATTTCTGAAAAACATTATGGGTCTTTGGCTGGTACAGCAGTGTCGGAGAAGTTTTGAACGGGATGGAAGGAGCTATAGCTATGATGAGCTTACCCAGATGGCTAGCACCGCAAAGCCGCTTCAGGTGTTCATCGATCCTGATGCCGATGAATTTCTAAGCCCTCTGGATATGCCTACAGCGATTCGCGATTTTTGCCGCTTGACAGGCCAAAATCCACCGGAAGATGAAGCTGCCTTGATTCGGTGTTGCCTGGAGAGTTTGGCTTTGAAATATCGCTGGACAATCGAGAAACTAGAGGAGATTACCGGCCGAACCTATCAGGTGATTCACATGGTGGGAGGAGGCACCCAAAACGAGCTTCTCTGCCAATTGGCCGCCGATGCCACCGGGCTGCCAGTGGTGGCCGGGCCAATAGAGGCAACAGCGGTGGGCAATATCTTGATGCAAGCCATGGCTTTGGGAGAGATCGGCTCGATTGGGGAGGCTCGCCAGGTCGTGAGAAGCTCCTTCCCGGTACGGGTCTACGAACCCCAAGCCAAAGAACCATGGGATGACATCTATACACAGTTTGCTAGGCTTGTGGTTAACTGAGGGTATAAATAGATGAACTTAAGTGGGGGGATTAGGTATGTTACATGAACTAAAAGAAGCAGTATTGGCAGCCAATCTAGAGCTACCTAAGCGAGGGTTAGTTACCTATACCTGGGGGAATGTTAGCGGGATCTGCCGTGCCCA
>JAAYSL010000263.1 GCA_012518315.1 Bacillota bacterium
AGCATCCGCAAAGAAGACGAGCCCTCGGCTTTCTCAATGTACACTACTTCATCCCCGTCAAGCACAGATAAATTGACCGTCTCACCGGTTAGTTCAGCCAATCGATCCATGAGAGGCTTAGCTTCTTGACGAAAATCAAGTTGCTGCAATACTGCATTACCAAGGTGCAATGCTTCAAGACCCAACCGGTATTTCCCCGTCACGATGTTTTGCTCTACCAGCCGATATGCTATTAGAGTCGAAGCCAAACGATGCACCGTACTGGTGGGAAGATCAAGTGTTTGACTCAAGTCCGTTAGGGCAACTTCCGTCCCCGCATCAGCTAGGGCTATCAAAAGGCGGGCAGCACGACCCACCGATTTCACGTGATTTGGATCTAGATCCACATCTTTGTAAGCAGACAATTCCGCTCCTCCTTCTAAATGGCTGGGGCTCTTGCCTAGATTTCGATTCCCGGCTTTCTTCCATATCTCATCTAAAGACCGAAAAACCATGCCCCCAACTCTACACTAATCTCTATTCTGGTACAGAGTCATGTTATCCTGCGAAGTATGTTCTAAATGGAATATTCCGTTATGCGAAACCGCCCTATGTTTATCGGCCTATCTTCGATAACCATAGTTATCAACTTACACTCGAAGGCACCTACTCCCCTAACCCTAGCCTTACATACACAAACCGCCTGCTCCCCGGAAGCAGCAACTCCCATCCAAGAAGCAGGCGTCAAACAAATCCACAACCACATAAACCAAACCAGTCTATACTACCTATCACGATGAACCGAAACACCTCTGCGCGATCTCAACTTCATATACGCCCCCATCACTTCATCGAATTCCTTCGCTACCCTCTGTACCACCGCATCTTGTTGTCTGCCGTGAGCCGCATCTAAGGCCCGATGCAGCTCGTCTTGGAGTCGTCTCAAGCGTTCCCGCATGACTGTTAGATCATCGGGGACACAACTCGCTTTCGACTCCTTTCTGATGGGTCCTATCTTGGCGCTTTGTGCGACCGCCTTCGGTTCCACGTAACCTAAACCCACCAGAGCCTCCCTAACCATATTGTGAGCAGCTAGGTCCATTTGTGAGACAATATCATTTAGCAACCAGTCGTGTTCTGATTGGGAAAGATGCATATCCTGTGCTTCAACATAGTTAGTAAGTAAGGCGCTTATATATTTTCTAAGTTGCTCTACCATAGGTGTCATACCCTTCATCTCCCCGCCCATGCTCATGCTGGGATGGTGATTGGTATAGCTGGTTCCTCGCGTTCCCGCTCCATCTGCTATGAAAAGCCACCGTTCTTCGTGGACAAGCCTTATGTAGTACTTCAGTCTTACCCCAATTATTTTGGATGCAAACCCAACAACTGGATAATCGTCACTCTATTCCCTAAAAAGCAAATATCCATATAGATCAACCAAAATGCCCTCACTACTGATGACTAAACAGAAAAACCAGAGAGACCCAGCACTAAGGCCAGATCTCCCCTTTGAACTGAAAGACCATCTATTGCTTACGCTTTACCTACTACTTCACATACGGAATCGTCATGGGACCTTCAGGCAAAACACAGATCCGAACCCCGGGGCCCCGGTCGCTAACTAACTCACTAACCAAGGCAGCCATGTCATGACAGGGCCGTAAATGGGCATCCTTGATCTCTTCATCGGTTAACCCATCGGTATATAGATAAACCTCGGCCTTATGGTGAACCATAGCTTGTATCTGTACCTGCCACCGATCGGTGACGTCATAGCGATCCTCCCGCATATGCCGCAAGAAACACTCCATAGAAGGAGATTCCAAGAGCATCTCCCGGTAATTGCCATGACTTGGATAACCATCACTACACTCCGCCGCGGCGATGATCACCCCACCATCCTTCACGATCTGGGCTGCGGCAGATAATCCCTTTACTGTCTGGTAGAGATTCTGATCGAGAGGATAGCCACTATTAGTTGTGATCACTATATCATAGGGCTCAGATACCGCTTGCATGGCGGTTTCTCTGACAAACTCAATTCCCTTCTGATGGGCTTTCTCCAAATCACCAGCAAAGACGCCGGTGATCTCATGATGCCGATTAAGGGTGACATTGAGACTAAAATGAGGTGGACATAGACTTGCTGCCTCCATTATGGCCCCGGACAGCGGGTTGCCATCAGCATAGGACAACCCCCAAGTAGAGTTTGGATCACCGATTAGATCCGGGCTGTGCAGGTGCATAATAGTATCACGGCTGGAAACCCCCGGAGCAACTAGCTTCGGGCCCCCACTAAATCCCGCGAAAAAGTGCGGCTCAATAAATCCTGTTACGATTCGCACATCGGCATCCACGTAATCTCGCCGGAGCCTGATCCCGTAGCCTTTCCTGGAGATGCCAACTTCCTGGTATTCAGCTTCTTCATCACAATATGATTGCACGATCTTGTACTTTCCCGCGATGTCCTCACCCAATATACTGTTAAGCTCTGTCTCTGTATTGCGACGATGAGTTCCTAAAGCATTGATCAAGACGATCTCCAGATCTGGCACCATCTCTAGTTCATCTAGCAACACCGGTAGAACCCTATGGCTAGGCATAGGACGTGTGCCATCACAAAAGACAATAGCTACTTTATCCCCCGGCTTGACTAACTCCTTCAGTGGCAAGGATGCAATGGGATCTCGCAATGCTTCCCGAAGCGCCTTTGCTTCATCCGACACCCCTTCAATGAATTTCGGTACCACCACATCGGTAATCCCATCGGGCAATTCCACCGGTATCCAAGTTCGGCCATAAGCTAACTCAACCTGCATATATACACCCCCATTAGTACAACAGGATCATCGCCATGATCTCCAGTGGCTCATCTCCTGTATTAGCAATTCCGTGTCCGGCGCCTCCGCCAGTTAAGATAGCATCACCGGCCTCGACAGCCTCTTCCCTACCATCATCGTTGACAGTGCCCTTTCCCCGGATAATGTAAAAGACCTCTTCCTCATCGTCATGGTTATGAAACCCAATAGAACACCCCGGCTGCAAGGTGATCTTGGCACATAGCCGGGCATTGCCCCCAAGTTCATGCCTCTGGAAGATATGCAATATCTCTACCTTCCCATTGCCGCCTCGCATTTTCTCCCGAACTTCCTGCAACATCTCTTCAGCCCTGCGGATCATGTTTATCACTTCTCCTCTTCTCAAGCCACCAGATCTTGATCTGCTAAACTATTTGGTCTGCTTGTGCCCAGACATCTTGATTGGTCTGTACACTTGACCCCAATTCCCCCGTTAGAGATACGTATCACAGCCTCTTGCCGATATGCACAATCACTCTCTATCTATAGTTTAATTCCTTTCCCAAAAAGCAGACTCCTGCAAATCTAGCTATGCTCCCGGTGCCTGTAGTAAAACTCTTCCTTCCTTTAGGCAGAAAGGATCTAGCCACTGGCTGCGGAATAGTACTACTAGGATGTTACACGCAAGAAAGGAGCATGTATATATGACAACGTTCCCACGCACCAGTGTTGGCGGGCTTTCTGTTTCACGGATGATCATCGGAACTAACTGGTTTTGCGGATTTAGCCATCAGACCCCGGCCAGAGATGCTTATATCAAAGAGAATATCCTCACGAACCGCAAAGTTGTAGCTGACATTTTGGAAGTGTTCCTTCGAGCCGGTATAGATACGATCATGGGGATCCTCCACGAATACCCGACAGTACTTGATGCCATCAAGGAAGCAGAGGATCGCACCGGAGTTCACTGTATCAAAATCGACACCCCGATTATCAACACGGCAGATACCGATCAAGCCCGAGGTGAAGTAAAGGCCCTCTTTGACAAGGTGGCGGAGCTTGGTACTGAGATCTGCATGCCCCATCATGTTTCAGTTGAGCAACTCATTGATAAAGGACAAAAGAAAATCCGCCGCATCGATGATTATACCAAGATGATCCGGGAGCGAGGCATGATCCCAGGCTTAAGTGCCCATATGCCGGAAGTAGTGCTTTATGCAGATGCCAACAACAATGATGTAGATACCTATATCCAGATCTACAATGCCGCTGGTTTTCTCATGCAGGTAGAGATCGACTGGATCAATAATGTCATCTGGAATGCGAAAAAGCCAGTCATGACCATCAAGCCCATGGCTGCTGGAAGGGTACCTCCCTTTGTTGCCTTTAATTTCGTATGGAATACCATTAGGCCACAAGACATGGTCACTGTGGGGACTATGAGCCCAAGGGAAGCAGAGGAAGTGATTGAGCTGTCCATGGCTATCCTGGAGGGGCGTAGGCCCGAGGTAGCTATCCGTGGCACCCCGGCTAAAGGAAACTTGTCAACCAAGAAGGATTGTCACTAGGCTGTAATGTAGCTTTGGGTTAACACCTGCTGTAAGATAGTACCACAGAGCTCGCAAAGGCTACAGAATCTGCAAAGGCTTCGGAACGCCACCGAAGCCTTTGCTTTTGCCGCTTCGCCCCTACGAGGATCCAGTCCTATGCTTCACCATCCAACCTTCACACACAAGTTCCCGAGTCCCGTGCCTTGCTACACCTATTTCCCTTGACCATAATAGGCATTGGCTCCATGCTTACGCAGAAAATGCTTATCTAAAAGCACCTGGGGGATTGGCCTAGCCTCTGGCGCCAAAAGGACAGTATGCAGGGCCATCTTAGCCACCTCTTCCAGAACGACACTATTATGAACTGCCTCTGCCGGATCTTTCCCCCAGGTAAAGGGGCCATGCCCGGTAACCAAGGCTCCCGGCATAAAGAGAGGATTCTCTCCGGCAAAGGTCTTGATGATTACATTACCGGTCTCTTTCTCATACTCACCGTCAATCTCAGCTTCAGTCAAAGGCCGTGTACAGGGAATCTCTCCATAAAAATAGTCGGCATGGGTAGTGCCAAAGCAGGGGATGCCATACCCGGTCTGAGCCCAGATGGTAGCAAAGGTAGAATGGGTATGAACAATCCCGCCAACTTCAGGCCATGCCCTATAAAGGGCCAAATGAGTAGGAGTATCTGACGATGGCCTCAGTGACCCATCCACGATATTGCCCTCTAGATCAAGTACCACCATATCCTCGGCTGTCATCTCGTCATAGGCAACACCACTAGGCTTGATCACTACTAGCCCCTGGGCACGGCAGATCCCGCTAACATTCCCCCAGGTATAGGTAACTAACCCTCGCTTGGGTAGCTCTAGATTGGCTGCCAATACTGCTTGTTTTAGTTCATGTAACATACTAATCCCCCCACTTAGATTCAATCTACTTATACCCTCAGTTAATCACAAGCCTGCTAAAATGCGGATAAACATCATCCCATGGTTCTTTGGCTTGGGGTTCGTAAACCCGTACCGGGAAGGAGCGTCTCACGATCTGGCGAGCCTCCTTAATCGAGCCGATCTCTCCTAGAGCCATGGCTTGCATCAAGATATTGCCCACCGCTGTTGCCTCTATTGGCCCTGCCACCACCGGCAGCCCCGTAGCATCGGCGGCCAACTGGCAGAGAAGTTGGTTTTGGGTGCCACCTCCCACCATGTGAATCACCTGATAGGTTCCGCCAGTGATCTCCTCTAGCTTATCTACTGTCCAGCGGTATTTCAAAGCCAAACTCTCTAGGCAACACCTAATCAAGGCGGCCTTATCTTCTGGTGGTTTTTGGCCTGTTCGCTGGCAAAAGTCGCGAATCGCTGTGGGCATATCCAAAGGGCTCAAGAATTCATCAGCATCAGGATCAATGAACACCTGAAGCGGCTTGGCGCTACTTGCCATCTGGGTAAGCTCATCATAGCTATAGCTCTTTCCATCCCGTTCAAAACTCCGCCGACACTGCTGTACCAGCCAAAGACCCATAATGTTTTTCAGAAAACGGTAAGTACCACATACCCCACCTTCATTGGTAAAATTATGGGCCAAACTCTTCTCGTTCATGATGGGTTCTCTTACTTCCACACCCATCAAAGACCAGGTACCAGAGCTTATGTAGACATAATCCCCATCTTCA
>JAAYSL010000264.1 GCA_012518315.1 Bacillota bacterium
GAGATAGTGGCAGGAAATGTAGTTTACACTGGCTTTCGAATGGCGGGAACTGATCTTTACTGTCGGATGGATTTTAGAAGGGATGGTATCCATGTCAAAACGCTATGCTGTCATTAGTGGGTTTTTGGGAGCTACTCGGGATCGATTTTGTGTCTACGGCAAGAATCGGAGCATCGAGGAGAAATTCAAGGTGGCATCAGAGATAGAAGGAGTCACTGGTATCGAATTAGTCGTCCCATACGATTGTCCTGATACTGCCTTAATCAAGGAGCTATGTGAAAAATACGATCTTCAAATAGCATCTATCAATCTTAATCTCAAGGGAGAACCTGAGTTCTACAGCGGATCATATACGAGCCCCGATGCAGCAATTCGCAAGAAGGCCATGGAATTTACAGAGCAAGCCTTCCAAATCGCTGATGAACTAGGTGTTGGCCTGATCACCATGTGCCCCTTAGCAGATGGTCATGACTATTCCTTCCAGACTGACTATAGCACCGATTGGAAGCATATGCGGGATTGTGTGAAAGAAGCGGCTCGGATAAATCCGAGAATCAAATATTCGCTGGAATACAAGCCAACTGAACCCAGGGTACATTGTTATCTAGATACAGCAGCAACCACACTTCTGCTCTGTGAAGAGGTTGGCGAAGACAATGTTGGTGTGACCCTTGATATTGGCCATGCCCTTTGTGCCGGTGAGACACCCGCTAAGGCACTGGCATTGCTGGCTGAAAGAGATCGGCTTTTCTATATCCACATCAATGACAACAATCGAGCCTGGGACTGGGATTTGATTCCCGGCAGTGTCCATCTATGGGATATGGTAGAGTTCTTGGTCTACATGAAAAAGTACAAGTATGACAATTGGGTTACCGCTGACATGATGCCGGCAAGGGTTGATGTCAAAAAAGGTTTTGCCCAGACCTTCAAAGTTTGGAGTAAGTTCGAGACATTGGCGGAGCGGTGCGATCTAGAGGAATTGGTAAAGCTTTCCCGAGAAGGCGACGCAACTGATGCTTTTGAGTATCTGTGGAACCTGCTCTAACCCCATGATCCGCCGGGATTAGCCTGGACGATACTTTGTCTTAATAGAATTTGGGGGGATATAGGTGAGGCCGATTGCGATTTATGTAGCTCCCGTGGGGGCGGTTCCAGTTGCTGGTAATCCTCTGACTCCAAGACAAATCGCCGAGGATACCATCGCATGTGTCAAAGCTGGTGCGTCCCTAGTTCACCTGCACGTTAGAGACGAGCAGGGAAGACTGGTGGAAGATACGAGTGTCTTTAGAACTACCATCGATATGATTAGGCGCGAAACGGACGTCATTATTCAAGGTTCAACAGGGGGAATGTCTGACCTTAGTGCCGCCGACCGTTGCACAGCCCTACAGGTTGAGGGTGTGGAGATGGCTTCCCTGAATTTGGGTTCCAGCAATTTCGGAGACGGGGTTTACGTCAATTCTCCGGCAGACATTCGTTATTGGGCCCAAGAGATGAAGAAGAAGCGGATTAAGCCAGAACTTCAGGTTTTTGAGCCGGGGATGGTGGAGACTGCTCTTCAGCTTCAGAAGGAAGGCTTACTTGATGATCCACTTTTGTTTAGCTTCTCCCTTGGTTTTCCTGGAGCAATATCAGCGACTGCCAAGAGTTGCCTATTCTTATCAGAGCTAATTCCTTGTAGTGCCATATGGAGTGTAGTTCATCATGAGATGAATGATTTCAGTCTCCTGGCTGCAGCCCTTGCTATGGGCGCGTCTGCCATTAGGGTTGGCTTTGAAGACAGCCTTAGTCTTGGTGACGGCCAGATGGCCCAGTCCAACTTGGAAATCGTATCGAGAATCGCCCAACTGGTAAAAGACCTAGGCTACCGAGTTATGGATGCTTCGGAAACTCGCCGTATGTTGGGGCTCCAAGGTTAAACAGGTTGGTACCCTCTTGTCTAGTCAAAAGACAACAAGATGAGGGATAACCGAAATAGAGCTTTGTTGGGAGGTGATGGTTAAGCGATAGGCATCAAGTATCTGTTGGCGGAATCTCAACTAATATGTGGGAGGCTAAAAGAGACTATGAAAAACTCTCGACTAATGACAATCGCATTGGCATTCTTGCTGGTTGTCGTGATCAGTGCAGGCGCATATACGGCACCTCGCATTGAGTTTTGGATGCAAAACTATGACAATTTGCCTGTTCAGACCAAGCTAATGAGAGAGCTAATTGCTGAGTTCAAAAAGGAGACAGGTATCACTGTTGACATCGAATATGTGAACTGGGCAGAGGCAATGAATCGGTGGACGCTGGTTGCTAGCGGTGGAGCAGCTCCCGATGCAGGCGATATGTATTGGATGTACACATTTACGGACATGGGTGGCGGCAAGCACGGGCCGATGCCTCTGGATCAATATGAAAATGAGCTAGGACTGGATCGTTTCTTCCCATCATCTTTGGCTGATGTGAAGTATAGGGGTCATACCTATGGTGTACCGTGGCGAATCGACATCCGCCCGATGGCTTACCGGACGGATCTATTGGCAGAGGCCGGCTTTGATGGCCCCCCGGAAACATGGGAAGATCTGATTGTGTATGGGCAGAAACTGACCAAGAAGGGTGCCGATGGTCGGGTTGAACGCTATGGTATAGCCTTGCGGAGCAATATCGATAGCCAGCAGGTCTTACCTTGGGTGTGGCAGGCTGGTGGGGAAATCATGAGTGCTGATGGCAAGACGGCTCAAATCGATACCCCAGAGATGAGAGAAGCTATGCAGTTTGTAAGGGACCTGATCTATAAACATGAAGTGGCTTCTCCAGCAATTACTGACCCGTCATATGTCGAGACAGACGAGTTTAAGGCTGGCAGAGCTGCCATCGTTGACCATGTTGGTGCTGGACTGAAAAGAGATCTTGAGCTAACTGCACCACAACTGGTACCGGTTCTCGCGGGTGCACCCCCGGTAGGTCATAAAGAGCGTTACGCGTTTAGTGGGGCTGGCTACTTCGGAGTCTTGTATGGCACCAAGAACGTTGACGCATGTGTCCAATGGATCAGTTTCCTGGGCCGAGCTGATGTTCAGCTGCGCCTATCACAGAATCTGAATCAGTATTCACCTAACCTTGAAGCAGCTCGTGATCCGTACTTTATGGATGATCCTTGGGGAGCCAACGTTGTAAACACACTGCAGTATGCTCATACTTCTCAGCATCCAAGTCCGGCATACTCTCAGATTATGTCTAAGGGTCCCGGTGGAGTTATGTTTGACCTGTGGCATGCTGTCATCTACAATCAGGAACCTTTGGACGACATTCTAAAGGTTGCACAAGCCAAAGCCCAAGAGTTGATGGATAGAGTCCGATAAGTGGCGCTAAAAA
>JAAYSL010000265.1 GCA_012518315.1 Bacillota bacterium
ACTAGGAAGGATTCGGGGATAGAACAATGATACAATGAATACGCATGTAATACGTCAATCGATGGATGGATGGATACAACATGAGCGACCAGGCGACTACCCTTGATCATGCCTCGATGCAACGGGCTATGCGCATTAGTGTCATCGATGGCATGTTTGGTAATGCGAGCGAAAACATGATCGGGCCTTTTTTGGCTCTTTTTGCTCTGGCACTAGGCGCAACTAAGGGCCAGATCGGTCTTTTGGCGGCCTTACCGGCTCTCTTGAGCAACTCGCTACAGATCCCTTCGGCCCAATTGACTGAGCGGTTGGGCAATAGACAAAGGCTAGTTGTGATTACCTCCGGGATTTCCCGGCTAATTTTCATTCCCATAGCATTGGTACCCTTGATGCTTGAGGGCGATATTGCCATCTATGCCTTCATCGCTCTAGTTACCCTAAGGGGGTTAATCAACAGTATTGGGGTACCAGGCTGGACTTCCATCATGGCGGATATTACTCCAAGACATGCCCGGGGGAGTTATTTTGGCTTTCGTAATGTCATGTGTAACTTCGCTGCCCTAGTGGGGACGCTAGTGGCAGGATGGTTTGTTAAGAGATATGATTTTCCTTGGGGATATCAGATATCTTTCTATGTGGCCTTAGGATTAGGTCTTACTTCCACATATTTCTTTTCCACTATTCCCGTCCCTCCTCTTCCGAAACGGCAGCAAGCTACGCCAAGGCCGGTGGGGATAAAGGCAGGATGGGAGGCAATTTCCCAGCATACATCTTTTCGCAACTACTGCTTCACTTCGATCCTGTGGAATTTCGGGGTGAGCTTTTCCGGTCCTTTATATTCGGTGTTTTACCAGGAGAACCTGGGTGGTGATCCGGGTTTTTGGGGAGTAGTAACTGCGGCAGGCTTGGTAGCCGGTATTTTCGGACATCGTTATTGGGGCCGTTTGGCTGATCGCTACGGTCAAAAGAACGTCATGTTAGCAGGAGGTATTGGGGCGGCCTCTGTGCCTTTCGTGTGGTGGCTCTTGCCCTACTGGCAATTAGCAGTAGTGGCTGAGTTTTTCAGCGGGTTTTGCTGGAGTGGATATAATCTGGCTGCTTTTAATTTGATTCTAGAGATCACTCCTGATGAAAGCCGTACAACCTATATCGGTGTATATAACACCATGGCTGGTTTGGCTAGCTCTGTAGGTCCCTTGATGGGCGGTTATCTAGCAGATAGCTATGGATTACCCCTTGTGATTATCATCTCTGGGATCCTCCGCTGGATAGGCTACTTTGTCTTTAAGTATAACGTCCCTGTCCCCTCCGATACCCCACTCAAATGGAGTGACTTGATTCCTTTTAGTCAAGAAATGCGACTTACCCGAAAGCTCCAGGAGTGGATGAGAAAAGACCCTGATTCCCAAGGTTGATCCTCTCTCCCAAAACAGTCGGCCAGATAGTCCCGGGTTGGCTGTCCAACCTAACCCAATCCTGCCATCCCTATGGCATCCAACCCAACTAGACCACCTCCTAGGGATGTAGACCCTACCAAATAGAGCATCTCTAATCAAAAACTACAAAGGAATCTTCCGAAGGACATATAATTCATAAATAAGAGAGTCGTTTATACAATCTGCAATTACGGGAAAGTACCGGTACATGCAATTGTTGTTAATACGTTAAACCCAATCTAGGGATGTCGCCGAAATTTTAGTCACTAAGGGGGGAGGGGTAGGGGGTATCGCTGGGAACAATGGGTATCCTGCTTGAAGCAAAAACAAGGAGGCCAAAATAACATGAAAAAGAGTGTATCTTTACTGCTCGTTCTCGCTATGCTTCTGGTGGTTGGTGCCAATATGGGTGTTGCCCTAGCGGATAATGTAGTGACCATTACAGTTTGGTGCTGGGATCCTGCCTTCAATCTTTTCGCCATGGAAGAGGCAGCTAAAATCTATGCTAATGTAACTCCTAATGTGAAGATCAATATCGTGGAAACACCCTGGGATGATGTACAGACAAGGTTGACCACAGCAGTGATGGCAGGTCAACTCGACACATTGCCTGACATATTACTGATGCAAGACAATGCCCTGACCAAAAACG
>JAAYSL010000042.1 GCA_012518315.1 Bacillota bacterium
GAAGCTTAGAGTTCAGTTTTCCGGTACTCTGGATGACTTTGATCAACTGATCCAGGCAGCCTGGCAGAAACTAACTACCAGGGAGTGGGAGGCAGCCCGTGGTTACCTTAATTCCCTTACTGATTATGTGACAGACGCAGATGAGAAGAGTACTGCCATGTTAGCCTGGGGATGGTTTTACCTGCGCTCTGGCGAAAGCTATGAAAAGAGCAAGGAGTGTTTTCAAAAAGCCTCTGATCTAGGCAGGGTCGCCGAGGCCAAAGTAGGTCTAGCCGGAGTAGAGGCAGCTTTGGGTAATTACAAAGAAGCGGCTCATATCTTGGATGAGGCTCTAGAGCAAGAACCCCGCCTAGAGCTAGGGTATTTGGACTTAAGTACCGGTGATCTGCAAGTGGCACTAGCTAACCTATACTTGCAGGCTGGCGATGAGACCAAAGCTCTAACTATCTTGCATGTCAAAATCCAAGGCATCTCTTCAGTAGGACAGAGAATAAAAGAGGATCTCTTGCGGCTTCTGGAAGGATGACTAGGCTGGGATCGAGTCACTGCCGCAAATAGCCAGCAGGTATTGCTTGGCCCAAAGCGAAAGACTTAGCTAAAGATTTGCTACCAGAAGTGGGGAACAACTCGTGGGCCGAAGGATACCAACTCAGGGAATAGAAAAGAAAGCAGTGCTCTTGCTTGGCTATTTGGTGCTCATATTTGTCTTTGTCACACCAACTTGCCTTGCTACCGGTAAGGCGGTAACGCCAAGTCAAGTAGATACTACTGACCAGGCCTCGATTGCTCCACCAGCTGCCAACTCGGTAGATGAGCGGGTGGTTGTTAGGGCCGAGGGCTCTATTCAGATCCTGGCTGGGGGCAAAGAGATTATCGCCCAAGATGGTGTCCAGATCCAGTACCGGGATATGGTGATCTATTCTGATTGGCTTCACTATATGGCCAGAGAGAACATAGCCCAGTTTAGTGGTCATGTACAGATAGAGCAAGGGGGCCAATACATTCAGGGTGACAACCTTGAATATGATTTCAAGAACCAAAAAGCTAAGATCGGTGAGGCCAAAGCGATAGTAGTTGGTGAAGGCCTCAAAGGTGATGTATATGTCCGAGGGGAGACTATTCAAACAGAGGCTGACGCGATTTTTATCCAAGGGGGTAGTGTCACTACCTGTGATCTAGACCGCCCCCATTTTCACTTGCGGGCGGATGAACTAGAGATTTATCCAGATGATAAGCTCGTCATTCGCCGTGTATCATACTGGGAGGGTCGGGTGCCCCTGTTTTACTGGCCTTCGCTTGTTGTCCCCCTGGGCCGAGAGAGCGCCTTTGAGTTGCCCCAGATTGGGTATAGTCACAGTGAAGGTTGGTTTATTAAGACAGCGTACAATTATTATCGTGATCCCGAATCCTATGGCAAGCTGCATTTAGATTACATGCAGAAAAAAGGCTTTGGTACAGGTGTTGATCATACCTATTATGATCGTGGCGAAGCTGGCAAAGGTGAAATCTCAATTTACAGGCTGCAAAATCCTCAAAGTGGTATCACTACCTGGGAGGGTGACTGGCTGCAAAGCTGGCGACTTAATCCAGGAGTGAAAGTGGAATTGGGGACCGACTACTGGCTGCAGCCTGGAAGAGAGCAGGACAAATGGAAGCTTCGGCCTTCAGTCAAACTAGCCAAGAGTGGTAAAGGAGAAAGCTATACCATAAAGGCCGAACATGAGCGTTTCCAAGATACCATATTACAGACAGCCACAGAACTTGACTGGAATTATCGTCGTGAGCTTAGTGATAGCTGGCAGCTGGCTAGCCTTGGGCATTTGCTCCACATGGGGCCAGAAGATACTACGGGAAGCTATGTAGTGTATGACCATACTCTGCGGCGTACTACCGGTAAAGATCAATTCTCTGTAAAACTAGAACAGGATGTCCATCCGGCTCTACGGGGGAAAAGATACACATCTTTTACCTGGGAGACGTTGCAGCGTCTACCAGAGATCACCTGGCAATCCCGAGGCCTTAGCTTACTCGATGGAAGGCTGCCTGTGCAGCTGCAAGCCGGGGGCGGTCATTACCGAGAGACCTATCCGAAAGGGCAGGAGCTCGGTGGCAATAAGCTGTTCCTTAAAGGCGGGATTAACACTAATCGATATAATCTTAGTCCCAAAGCCTATGTGACCTATGATGGTTCAGTTGAGCTAGATGCCTATAGGAACTTGGTTTTCTCGCAAGATAGCGAAGCTCTGGATCTTGTGTCAGAGACCCGCGCGGACGAGTCCCGTGCTGTGATTACCTCTCGTCCCCGGTTAGTGTTGCGACTACTTGAGCCTTTGACCCTGGATGTTTCCTACAAGGATCAATGGGTTCTCGGTTCTTCTCCATTTCTTTTTGATGAGTTAAAAAACTCCGAGACTCTTAGTGGCAGGCTTTCTTGGATGACTCCTACCTTTGGGGCAAGTATAGGGACAGGCTATGATTTTTGGAGTGGTACGTTTAATGATCTGACAGGCCAAGTTCACATACGTCCCAGTCAGCGATATGAGTTAAATGTTTGGGGAAGCTATGATCTAGAGGCCGATACTTGGAAGAGTGCTAGGGCTATGATTAACCTCATGCCCCGGGATGACGTGTTCTTGCGGTTTGGGTCTAGCTATAGTTTCACATATGACAAGTGGGATAGTTTGGATGGTCAGGTACAGATCGCTCTTCCTAAACGTTGGAGACTGGAATATGTTGCTGGATATAGTGGTGTGAAAGAAGAGTGGACGAAAAGCAGTGCGATGCTGGCTTTGGATCTGCACTGTCGGGAATTGCGCTTTCGCTATGATCAGCTAAATGGCACAGTCTGGCTGGAGTATTCCATCAATGCCCTGCCCCAGACTAGGCTAGCAATGGGTGGGGGAGATAAGCTTGATGTGAAGGTTGATGGCCTTGCTGATCTGATTACCCAGGTCTCCCAATCTGCGGGGGGCAATTAGGATGCTGGTGGTGTTGCCCTTGTCTAAGAAGCTGAAACTGATTTTAGCTGGTGCTTCATGCCTAGTTGCGATGATAGTGCTGGCCCAATTAGGCTATCTGCCCTTTGGGCAACACACGCCGCTTGCTAAGACACCACCTCCCTCCCATGCTCCAGAGCCGGGTGAGCCCCCTACTCAGTTTACTGGAGTGGAGTTTATCGGGCGTAAAGATGGACAAAGGCAGTATCAGCTATACTTCGATCAAGTCAAACGCACCGAGGATGATAAGCGGGTGATGTTTGAGGGGCTGAAAGATGGGGTCATCTATCAAGAAGGTGAACCAGCTTATGGCATCCAGGCCAAGGCCGGTGAGTGGCTGGAAGCCAAAGATGATTTCGAACTCGAGGGAGATATCAGTGTTACCCGGGCGGGGGATGTCATCTTTCAAAGCCAAAGGCTCAAATGGGATGGAAGTGCCGAGATACTAACAGTACCGGTACCTGCCCAGCTTAAGCTCGATGGCCTCAATGCTACAAGCAGCCAGCTTGAGGCCCATGTCAAGACAGATCGGCTTTACTTACAAGGTGATGTGGTACTGTGGGATGATGTGCATACCATCCGGGCTGATAGAATCGTCTATGACAGGGAAGGGGACGAGCTGCGCTTGATTGGGCCTGGTGAAATAGAATTCTTGGTCGGGGGAGCCAAAGAAAGCAACAAGCCAAGCAAGGAAGGGGATGTAAGGCTAGATGGGAGTAAGTAGGATGGCAAGGAAGCTAGGTTGGCTACTGGGCAGCTGGGTTTTGGTGTGTGTGATCATCATGGGTATCTTCGGTCATAGTCTGGGCTGGGCCGCGGGCGACAAGGCTCACCAGGCAGGTGAAAGCGAAGGCCAAGATCTAATCAAGATACGGATCCATACAGAAGCACCGGAGGCTGAAGCCGGTATTTTCCATCTAAAGAAAAAGGTGGCGATAATTGAACCGCCCCAAGGATATGTAGAGGTTTTGGCCAAGGATAGCCGATTAACAGCTCATAAGCTGACCTATAACCAGAGCGATGACACTGCTCGGCTAAGTGGGGATGTGACTATTGCCCAAAAAGACATTGATGCTAAGGCAGAGAGTATGCGGGCCGATTTTGCCCGGGAAGCGTATGTCTTGGAAGGCAATGTATATCTAAAACAACGGGGAACTGAGGGTGAAAGTGCCGGAGCCACGAAACTTGAGGTATGGTCTCAGTGGATGCAGGTGGAGGAAGCGGGCAAGCGGATGTTGGCCCGGGGCGAAGTACGACTATTCCAGGAAGATCGAAAAGCTTGGGCAGATGAACTCGATTATGATGATGACAAGGAGCTAGCCGTGCTCACCGGTGATGTTCGCGTGGAGACTGATGATGGTGGCGTTTTGACCGGTACTAAGGTAGTGATCAACCTTTCCAGCGATGAAGCGGTGGTATATGGCCCTACATACGCAGAATTCGTCTTAGAATCTGACAGTAGCACTACTGAGGATGACAAGTAAGAGGATGACAAGTAATATGGTGATTGATTCTAGGCCTCAGGTGGTTAAGGACAGGTTGAGGCGGTAGAAGAGTTCTAGTCAGGAGGATAGGCAGGCGAAACGCCTGTCTATTGCAAATATCTGAGGTTTTACCAAACAATTGCCGCTAGCTACAGGAATTGCATATGCTTAGCTCATTACCCCCATGTTATAATGATGCTCGGATGGGGGGGAACCAACGGCAATGATGGCGTTATTTCGTGATGGCTTTGGTAAAGACTGGCTAATACTCATCTTTGTCAGTATCTTGGTAGGAACCATCCTATCAGCAGGTGTGGCTCGGGCTGTTGATGCCTACTTTGGTGATACTATCGATGGGTTGATCGGCGAATATGGTGAATACGATCTGATCTTGCACCTTAGAGAAGAAGCCAAGGATGCCGGTCTAGAGGCTCTAAAAGAGCTGATCGAAAAAGACCTCCCTGGTGCAACCATCAAGGAGGGTGTATCTATTGCCGGTAAGGCCAATATTTTCTTAAGTTTGCCCAAGGAACTGGAGACTAAAGAGAGACTACAGAGCCTACGGGGTACCCTCTACGATTTGCCTGGCAGTGCCGGTATGACTATGATGATTGAGCCAAGTGTAGTCATCCGAGGAGTTCATCCTGGTTTCCGTAATCAGATTGTCGATGAAGTGGAGAAGCTGCCAGGGGTTCGATTTGTGTTTCGCGATTCTGATAATCTCTATGTTATGCTCCAATCGGTAGAAGATAACCAGTCGGTCAGTAAGGCTGTTGGGGAGATTCTAGATCGATACCAAATCCTAGAAGTGCGCTTTCCCATGGGGTATGAAGTCCAAGACATTAATAAGACAGCTACCCAGATCATGAAGGCCTTGCAGGATGAGTATCGGCCCCTGGTACTAGATAATGTCACACTAGATAATGAAGGAGAAACCTCCAAGTCCTTTGTCAAGACCTTAGCAGAGATGAAAGCCTTCCTTCTGAGCTATGCCTCACAAGTGAGGATTCCCATAACGGGCCTTGAGCCTCTGCATGTTGGCAACAAGATTGTGTTACAGGGGGCGGCGGGGGCGAGTTTGAATTCTGGTGACCCAGTAGAGAAAGAGAACATCATCGTTGAGTTGACCGAGATCGCCAATGGTGAGGCAAGTGGTGTGATTATCCAAGGTGATATCTCTGATGTTACTCCAACCATGATTAGAACCGGCTATAGGATCACCAATGACAACCGTGTAGGGCCGAGTATTGGGGAAGTGAACATCACCAATGAACGTTATCAGCTAGTTCAGACTATCGACGAAAGTGTAGTTCTCCTAGATGAACTAGAAGGTCTAGCTAGTGCCGCTAATGACACAGTAGCCAATGCGGAGGATACCCTAAAGACTTTCGAGAAGGCCCTTGTACAGCTCGATCAATTGCAGCAGCAAATCAGTCAACTGAACAGTGGTATGGTGGGAAATGACGCTGCTCCCGGTGGTTTGGTCATATCGCTTTTGATGGATAAACTGTTTCGAAGCCTGGTAGGAACTGAAGGCGAATCAGATATCACCTCATTGCAGAATCTGGATGTTAAGGCCATGCAGGCAAGCCTAACGGATATTGCAGATCGAATCAATGCCGTTCAATCAGTGGAT
The DNA here is from genome assembly GCA_012518315.1 of Bacillota bacterium. GTDB lineage: Bacteria > Bacillota > Limnochordia > DTU087 > DTU087 > JAAYSL01. Next base: position 6,117 of record JAAYSL010000042.1, read on the forward strand.
ATCGAGGCCATTATCGATCAGATTCGCAAAGTAAAAGACAGTCTTCCCGATTTACGGGATGAGGAGATCGGTCAATCTATTAAGCTCATAGACCGCTATATCGCTGGTGAAGTGATTCCCGGTGAGCGGATCCAGCTAGTTTTGGATAAAGACGCTGTCGATAGCAAGCAGGCTCAGATCTTGATCAGGGAGACTCTAGACAATCAATATGCGACAACCTTTACTATGCCAGTAGCAGTGATTAACCCCGATGCTAGAGCTGAGTTAGTTAGGGTATTGCGGGAGGTCAGGGCTACTATTGCCGGACTTTTGGCAGTGGTCTTTACCCTACTCTCCTTGGCCTTTGATCATGCCACTGTGTTTAGCACAATGCGGCAAGTGCTTTCACAGAAACGAACCCAGAAGGGTTGGCGCAAATGGCTTGAGCCCGCTAGAATCCTGGGAACCGGGCTGGGTGCAGTTTTACTCATCTTGATTTATGTAGCCGCACGGGCCCAGATACCCTTAGTGAACCTTGGACACGTAGCTATTGTGGGTGCAGGTCTTGGCCTAGTCACAGCTGCCTTTTCTGAGAAGCTCAGCCCGGTAGACACTAGTGAAATGATGGCCGGTCAGGCCCTGGGGCTGTCCTATGTGCAAATTATGCGGGAGATCGTGATTCCCTCCGGTCGTCCCGGCCTGATGTACTTGCTCAATCGACGTCGACAAAGATTCAAGTAGAGATTGAAGCAGTCTGTAGGAACTAGCGTCGGTCATCCAATCGAAAGCCGACCAAGTCCAGATGGGGTTAGAACACCCGCCCTTTGAGAACAAGCAGAGCGAGGGTAGTGTCTTTGCCTTCCAGCCAGGGATAGAATTCGGCAACAAACATAGCACAGATCAAAGACTATCCGAACCCTTGAACCAACCAATAGCTATGAAGGATTGGTAGTAATCACCGAGGCACCCAATAGACATTTTTCAACTAAAGCTTGTAGCTGGATATAGCATGGGTTGGAGGGCAAAGAGACTACCTTCGCTTAGGATGAGGTGAATGCCTTGTTGCAGGTATACGATTTGAAGAAGAGTTATGGTAAGACACTAGCCCTAGATGGAGTCAACATCAATGTATCACAGGGAGAGATCCTGGTAGTCATGGGACCTAGCGGCTGTGGCAAATCTACCCTGATTCGCTGCATTAATCGCTTGACCGAACCAGATAGTGGCGAGGTCTTCTTCAAGGATCAGTCTGTAATGGACATGTCACCCCAGGAACTGCTTAAGTTCAGGCGCCGAGTAGGGTTTGTGTTCCAGCATTTTAATCTAGTTAAGCGCCTGACCGTCAAAGAGAACGTCATGTTTGGGCTGGTTTTGGGTGGCATGGATTCAGAAAAGGCTGAGGAGATTGCTATAGATGCTCTTCGGAAGGTAGGTCTTCAAGAAAGTAGTGCTAGCCTACCTGAGGAGCTGTCTGGTGGTCAACAGCAAAGAGTGGGTATTGCCCGGGCCCTTGCACTAAACCCTGAGATCATGCTACTTGATGAACCAACTGCTTCTTTGGATCCTATACTTGTAGGTGAGGTCTTGGATGTCATGGAGGATTTGGCTCGAAACGCCCAAGCCACCATGATTATCGTCACCCATGAAGTCTCCTTTGCTATGAAAGTAGCCCATCGCATTATCTTGATGGATCACGGCAAAATAGTAGAGGAAGGTATACCAGAGGAGATTTTCAGAGAACCCCGGTCGGAGATTGGCAGAAAATACAAGCGACTCTTGGTAGCCTAGAGTTGCTCTAGGATAGTCTAGTTAAAGTCAATCACTTTGGTGGATGCTAAGAAGGAAACAGGGGCTTTGGCCTCGAACGAAAGAGAATTAAGGGAGTGATTCCCAAGGAAGAATTAGATTACTGGTCAAGGAAGAAGGTGGGATCTTGACAGAGCAGCAAACGCTGCGGGTACCCGTGGCCTATACGGGAAAGACACTGCATTCGGGGATCCCGGTTTATATGCGGTTGTTGCCAGCTCCTGCCGATACAGGTATTGTTTTTCGGCGAACAGACTTACCAGGAAAGCCGGAAATCCCGGCCACCGTAGAGAGCATTGTGTCCACCAATAGAAACACCACCCTGGGCAATGGTGTTGCCCAAGTGATGACGGTTGAACACCTTATTGCCGCCTTGCGGGGGATGGGTGTGGATAATGTCATCATCGAGCTGGATGCGGGGGAGATTCCCCTTGGCGATGGGAGTGCTCAGACTTTTGTAGATATGCTACGGGAGGCTGGCCTTTGCCAACAGGCGGCGCCCCGGCGGTATTTCCGGCTGCGGAAACCCATTTGGGTATCCAAAGGCGACAGTCACATGGTTGCTCTGCCGGCAGAGCAACTGAAGATTACCTATACATTTGTTACTGACCATCCGGTGGTGGGCATCCAGTTTGGGGAATACGTCATTACTGAGCCAGTATTTGCAGAGCAGTTGGCTGGGGCCCGCACTCTAATCTTTGGGCGGGATATTGAGCTATTGCATAGGCAAGGACTGGGCAAGGGTGGAGACTTAGATTGTGTCGTCATCGTAGATGATGATGGATACCGTAATCCCCTTCGGTATCGAGATGAGATAGTTAGACATAAAATCCTAGATGTTGTCGGTGATATGGGTTTGCTTGGGTTTCTGCAAGCCCACATTTTTGCTGTGCGGTCTGGGCATGGACTGAATCGAGGACTCATGCAAGAGATGCTAAGGCAAAGCAATGTAACGATTGGAGTGGGTAATCGGTGAAAGCTATATTGCCGGTGGCAGGGGTAGGTAGCCGGTTAAGGCCACAGACCCATACGGTACCCAAGTCGCTTGTGCATGTGGCGGGAAAACCCATTTTGGGACATATTCTGGATAGTTTGCAGCCCGCAGGCGTAGACGAAGTAGTTTTGGTTGTTGGTTACCTAGGTGAGAAAATTGTTGACTATGTCAGAAACACATACGATCTTAAAGTCCAGGTGGTGGAACAAGAAGAGCGCCTGGGTCTGGGACATGCGATTTTCCTTACTCGCGACTGTGTCGAGGCAGATGAACCGGTATTGATTGTCTTGGGAGATACCATTGTCCAAGCAGACTTAAGTTCAGTACTAAGTCAAGGGATTACCGCTATTGGTGTTCGGGAAGTGGACAATCCCAGCAATTTTGGTGTGGTACAACTGGAAGGCAAGCGCATTACAAAACTTGTGGAAAAGCCTAAAGAACCACCCACCAACTTGGCTGTGGTGGGAGTATACTACATAAAAAACAGTGTTTTACTTTTCCAGAGCCTTGGGGATATTATCGACGAAGACATTCGCATGGGAGGCGAGTTTCAGCTTACCGATGGCTTGCAGCGGATGATTGATGCTGGTGAACCCATGGAGGTCTTTGGTGTGGAAGACTGGCTAGACTGCGGAAATCCCGAGACACTCCTTGCCACCAACCGTCACCTTCTGGCTGCCAATGGCTATACACCTTTCACCAATCGCCAAGATGTGATTGTCATACCTCCAGTCTACATTGATTCAGCTGCTACCTTAGAAAACTGTCTGGTGGGCCCCTATGTTTCTATAGCCGCCGGTGCAGAGGTCTCCAATGCCTTGATCAGAGACAGTATAGTCAATGAAGGCGCTTATGTCGCCGATATCCTCCTGGAGCACTCTTTAGTCGGGGTTAAGGCTGTTGTACAGGGTCGGTTTAGTCGCTTGAATATCGGTGATTCCTCCGAGATCATTACTGCCGAGATGTAGGTTGCCCGCCAGGTAATGGGAGATAAAGGCTTTCTTGACAGGGTCTGGAACAGGCAGTACAATGGGAAACGTGAAAGGGGAAGGGTTTATGCTAGATATCGTGGCTATCCAGGAACGCTTGCCTCACCGCTATCCATTCCTCATGGTAGATCGGGTGTTGGAGCTTGAACCAGGCAAACGGGCAGTGGCCCTGAAAAATGTTACTGTCAATGAACCCCATTTTACCGGTCACTATCCCGGAAAACCTATTATGCCCGGCGTTTTGATCCTTGAGGCCCTTGCGCAAGTGGGTGGATTGGCTGTTATGATCCCTGATCAAGATGAAGTTCCGGGTTCCAGGGTGCCGTTGCTGGCTGGGGTAGATAAGGCCCGTTTTCGCAGGCCAGTAGTGCCCGGTGATCAACTGCGTTTGGAAGTAGATATTGTGCAACTGCGTCGTTCCACCGGGAAATGCAAAGGTATAGCCTTTGTCGGCGAGGAAAAGGCGGCAGAAGCAGAGATTATGTTTGTGATTGCAGCCCCGGGAGAGTGACCTCAGAACCGCCACGGTTTTACATGGGGATTGTCTGGATGCAAGTGGGGATCGGTGGCGGTTACCCAAGAGGGGGAGACGTAGTGAATCCGACAGAGATATCAAGGGAAAACAAGGTAGTCCCTATTCGAAGGAAGATCCATCCCACTGCAATTTTGGATAGTAATGCAGTAATCGGTTCTGATGTTGAGGTAGGGCCTTTTGCCATTGTGGGCCCCAATGTAGAAGTCGGTGACGGCACTAAGATTGGCCCTAGGGTCATTATTGAAGGATGGACAGTGATAGGGAAGAATAACAAGATATACGCTGGTGCTGTAGTGGGTAATGAGCCCCAAGACTTAAAGTTCAAGGGAGAAAAGAGCTACCTGTTTGTCGGTGATAATAATATCATCCGGGAATATGCTACCATTAGCAGGGGGACCGAAGGTGGCGGTGGTGAGACCCGCATCGGCAACAATAATCTGATCATGTCATATGTACATGTGGCCCATGACTGCCAGCTGGGTAATAATGTCGTTGTGGCCCATGGTACTGGTATTGCCGGGCATGTCACCATTGAGGATCGGGTAGTGATTGGTGGCTTAGTCGGGATTCACCAGTTTACAAAGGTTGGTCGTATGGCTATGGTCGGCGCTCATACCATGGTAACCAAGGATGTCCCCCCTTACATTATCGTAGATGGCAATCCCGCCAAACCCTATGGGATCAACATAGTCGGTTTACGCCGGAATGGTCTTAGCCCTGAGCTGCGCATGGAGATCAAGCGGGCCTACAAAATCCTGTATCGATCCAACCTAAATGTAGCACAGGCCATCGAACAGATGGAACAAGAGCTCCCCGGCAATGAAGAAATCGACCACCTGCTCAGGTTTTTGCGCAGCGCCGATCGGGGGATCTGTAGGTAGGGATAAGATATGACACGCAAGAGTATTGCATTGAGATCCCGAGGTTTTGTGGATGGCCATACCACCAAGGGCAAAGGTCCCATCTATCGCCTACGCAATATCTTACCTATACCTTTAGTGCTTCTAGTGGCACTCTGGTCTGAACCTACCCTAGTATCCCTTGGCCGTGGTGGTATCTGTCTTCTAGTGGGTCAAATAATCCGCCTGTGGAGTGCCGGGTATGGCGGCGGCCTGCGGGTTGCCCAAGAAGCCCAACTGGTAACTTGGGGGCCGTATGGACTGGTGCGTAACCCCTCCGCCTGGGGAACTTGCTTGGTGGGGCTAGGTATTGCCATTATGTCTGGATGGTGGGTAGCCTACCTTCTGCTTGTCCTTATGGTTGTGGCAGGTATTCGCTATGTGATTCCCATAGAGGAAGCCGTGCTTGAGGAACAGTTTGGGGAAGCCTATATGGCATATCGCGAGGCTGTCCCTGGTTACCTGCCAAGTGGGAAACACCTTCTTGGGTGGCTAAAAGAGGGTAGAGGTAAAAAGCGGGTTGGAATACAGCGTTTTCGAGCCCAAGAAGCTTGGCGAATGGAAGGTTATATGATCATGTTTTTAGTTGGTGTCATCGGGGCCATGGTAGTTCAATGGCTGTTCTAGTGTAGTCATCCCGCTGACTTGCTCTTCGGTAGCGGGATTTTCTTCATGATTCTGGCAATTTCCTATGTATAGCCAGGTTGGCCTGGCAAAAGGGGTGGAGATCATGCCGACCATGGGCATTTTGGCGGGCAAGGGCGATCTACCAAAAGTCTTCGCCAAAAGGGCCATAGCCCAAGGACACAGGATAGTGGTGATCGGCCTTTTAGGTGAGGTTGCACCGGAGTTGGCAAGGCTTGCCCAGGCCTCACACCCGGTGCCTCTGGGACAGTGGCAGTCAATCATTGACATCCTCAAAAACGAAAACGTACAGGATGTGTATCTGTTAGGTGGGGTTTCCAAGCAGCTTTTGTTTGCCAACCCCCAATTTGATGAGCGAGTACTAAAGCTAATGGCAAGACTCCCGGAGAAAAACGATAATGCGGTGATCGAAGCCTTTGTTAACGACTTAGGCCGAGAAGGGATCGTGGTTAGGCCGCAGACAGACCTAATAGAGGATATCCTCCTAGGCCCGGGAGTTTTGACAAACATCCAGCCGAATGGGCGTGCCTGGGCAGATATTAGCTACGGTTGGCGCATAGCCAAAGCCTTAGCGGGTCTTGATGTTGGGCAGACGGTTATAGTCAAAGATGGTGCCATACTGGCAGTAGAAGCCATTGATGGGACTGATGCAACCATTCTGCGGGGAGGGGCCCTGGCTGAAGGTGGCGGGGTGGCCGTCAAAGTTGCCAAACCATCTCAAGACCCAAGGTTTGATGTTCCTACTATTGGTCTTAAGACCTTGGAGACAGCTATTCGAGCTGGCCTTGGCGCAATTGCCCTTGAGGCTGGCAAAACCCTAGTGATTGATGCCGATGACCTGGCTATGCGGGCCGATGATGCGGGCATTAGCATCGTTTTGGTCGACTATGGGGAAGTGGAGACTGTCTAGACCCGAGAGTGGCTTGGGAAGGAGTGATGGGTGATGTCAGGCCTTAAGGTAATGCTAGTGGCAGGTGAAGCTTCTGGCGATCTGCATGGATCCTATCTAGCCCAGGAGATTCTCAAAGAAAAGCCCAATACACGCCTGTTCGGCATGGGCGGAGGCCGAATGAAGGAAGCCGGTGTGCGGCTCCTATTTAACCCCACCTCCATTAGCAGTATCGGATTTATCGAGGCATTACGTAGTGCCCAGGTATTGAGGCGAGTTCTACTTCGTTTCGGGGAAATAGTGGAACGTCAGCAGCCTGACGCTGTGGTGCTCATCGATTTTCCTGGATTCAATCTGCGGTTTGCGGAAATCCTTAAACGGAAGGGTATTCCTTGCGTCTACTATTTTAGCCCCTCGGTCTGGGCTTGGGGGAGGGGCCGGGCGGAAAAGGTGGCAGAAACCGCCACCAAGGTTGTGGCTGTATTCTCCTTTGAATACGATGTTTACAAAGAGGTCGGTGCCAATGTGGAGTTTGTGGGTCATCCCTTGCTAGATATTGTGCCAGAGCGGACACCACCCAACGAGGCCCGCAGCGAACTAGGGTTGCCTTGCGATCACCCGGTGATTGCGTTGTTGCCAGGTAGCCGTCGCCAAGAGATCAAAGGACTTCTACCTATAATGCTCAAGGCAGTGCGGTTGCTAGAGCAACAGATACCCGGAATTGAACCGGTGGTAGCGGCAGCACATGGTACAGTAGAGGAGGAAATCCGACAGATAGGTAGGGGTGTTGGGTTTGGGGAACACCTTAAGGTCATCCGAGGCCAGACCCACACTATTTTGAGTGCATCTGATCTGGCGATTGTCGCCTGTGGAACAGCAACATTGGAGACGGCACTCTTGGGTATACCCCAAGTGGCTGTTTATCGCACTTCGTCCTCCACCTACTACGCTGCCAAGCTACTGGTCAAAATACCCCATGTGGCCCTACCGAATATTGTGGCTGGACGGCAGATAATCCCGGAGCTTCTCCAAAATGAAGCTAATCCTGCCAATATCGCCCATCATCTAGCTAGGATCTGGCAGGAAGACCAACGCCAGATGATACAGGGGGACTACGAGGAAATGAGGCGCCTTTTGGGAGACAAGGGTGCAATCACCAGGGCAGCTAGGATTGTGTTGGATGTAGCTAACGAAAAGGCTAAGATCAAGAAGCAGTGAAGTAGCGGGTGACTATAGATCCACCTAACGGAGTTGGACAGATTGTCTCTAGAAAGGGCAAAATCACAAATTGATCAAGAGCGAGTTTGACATAATCATAACAGCCAATAGCCCCGGGGAGGTGGCAACGTGGCTTACACCGGCAGTTAAGGCTTTAAAAGAGAGACTGCCTGGTGCCAAGATCACAGTCTTTACTCCACCGTGCACTTTTGCCAGCGGGCGAGAGGCTGCAGTAGTGGCAGCCTTGCCGGAAGTGAATCAGACCTTCAATGCCCGCCAATTGTTGTCCTTTGTTATTGGTGGCAGAAAGCTGCCGAATTTCGAGCCCGGTCCCCACGGGATCGTTCTGTTTTTAGGTGGAGACTTGGCCTATGCTGCCCTTTTAGCCCGTAAGCTAGGCTACCTGGCCTATGCATATACCGAGGGCAGGGTGCAGTGGGCAAGTAGGTTTGCCGGATTCTTACTCCCCGATGATCAGGCACGAATGAAGGCAATCCAGTCAGGGGCGCCTCCAGATAAGCTTTATGTAGTCGGAGATTTGATGCTAGATGCCATTAGGTTCCACTGGGAGAAGGCAGATCTGCAGCAGTCTTTGCGCCTAGATGAGGACCGGGCAGTTATCGCCCTATTTCCCGGTAGTCGCCCGCATGAATTCCGTTATATGTTGCCCATGTTCCTGCGGGCTGCGGAGATCATCAGCCGTGACCTACGGGCGGTTCAGTTTGTCGTTAGTGTGTCACCTTTTGTAACAGAAGATTTCCTGGCAGATGCCCTGGCTCACCCAGGCTCTGCTTTGGAGGGCACCGGTGGGGAGATCGTGGCTGCAGGTGACAGTGAAGAACTAGAAGAAGTTGCCTTATCTAGAACATGTCATGATGCGGCCTTAGGCCATGTCTGGCAGATTAAAACATGGGGTGGGCTGTTGCTTGCAGCTGTACAAGGTTGGCAATATGATATTATGGGTTTAGCTGCTTTGGGGATCACGATTCCCGGAAGTAATACTGCCGAGATGGCGGCTTTAGGGATACCAATGGTAGTAGTGACGCCACTAAATAAACCGGAAGCCATACCTCTGCAGGGGATACCGGGTCTGGTGGGGAGTATACCATTAGTCGGGCGTCACATCAAACGCAAGGCTGTGCTGGCCGCTGCCAAGCGTGTGCAGTTTGCGGCCTTGCCCAATCGGAAAGCACAAGCAGAAGTAGTACCGGAGCTAAAGGGAGAGCTGCGACCGGAGGATATAGCTATTGCTGTGGGCAGTCTGATGCGCCACCCAGAGAAATTGAAGTCGATTTCAGATAAGCTAAAGAGAATAATGGGCCCCAGTGGCGCTGCAAATATGATTGCCGAGACTCTGGCAGCTGTCTTGGACTCTTAACGCCAAGGGCTTCGATTTGCAAGAGGAGGAGGCGTGATGGGTGATTCCACACAAGGACAGGAGGCAAAGGCCAGCTGGCGCCTACTAGGTTATGTAAAGCCATACACATGGCAGCTAATGGCAGGTCTACTCAGTATCCTCATATTGGCGGCGGTGCAGGTTGCGTTGCCATTGGTTCTAGGCCGCGGACTTTTTGATCGACTGCTTATCAGTGAAGAAGCACTGGAAGGCTCACTGCAGTATCTCAACTATTTCGCTCTACTGATCCTGCTCATGTTTGTACTCAAAGCGATTTTCACATATACAGCCGTTTACTGTATGGCTTTTGTCTCGGAGCGGGTAGTGGTTGAGCTGAGAAATCAGATCATGGCACAGCTGCATCGCTTAACCCTGGCATATCATCAGGAAAGGCGCACCGGGGAGGCGGTTAGCCGAGTTACTAGTGATGTAAGTCTCATTCAAAACAGTCTGGCCCGAAGCCTACCGGACATCTGGCGGGATGGGATCATTACCGGTGGGATTGTCATCATGTTGCTTAGCCTCCATTGGAAGCTGGCTTTGGTGACTATGGTCACCTTCCCTGTACTTATGTATGCTGCTAATCTCTATGGAAGTCGTCTGCGGCGTTTGAGTCGGACTGTGCAAGAGCGGGTAGCCAACTTAAGTGCCATCTTGCAGGAGTCCCTGGCAGGTATCCGGATCATCCAAGCCTTTACCATGGAGGAACACGAGCAAGAGCGGTTTGCCCAAGAGAATGAGCGAAGCTTTGCCGCTGGCATGAGATCTGCTAAGCTCATGGCATTAGTCTGGCCCGTGGCAGAGGTACTCTTGGTCAGTGGTATGCTGGTTGTAGTTTGGTATGGTAGTCGAGAGGTTATGGGGGGTCGTCTCACTCCTGGAGAACTAGTGGGTTTCCTGGGGTATATCGGTATGATCTCGCAGCCTGTTAACTCGCTCGTTAGGGCCTTTGGTGCTTGGCAGCAGGCTTTGGGTGCGGCCGACCGCATATTTGAACTCCTGGATGCAGATAGTTTGGTGAAAGACCCGCCAGATCCCCGGGTTTTGCCGAAAGTCGAAGGGCGGGTCACCTATGAGAATGTGAGTTTTGCCTATGTACCGGATCACCCAGTGCTAGAAGACATTAATCTGATGGTAGAGCCTGGTGAGATCGTGGCTTTGGTGGGGCCAAGTGGTGCTGGTAAAACCAGTATGGTTAACCTTTTGCCCAGGTTTTATGATCCAACCACCGGGGTAGTGCGGCTAGATGGGGTTGACTTAAGGGAGCTGTCACTTAAGGATCTAAGGCAGCGGATTGGTCTAGTGCCACAAGAAACCATTCTTTTTGGAGTGTCGGTTAGGGAGAATATTCGTTACGGCAGATTTGATGCACGAGATGAAGAAATCGAAAACGCTGCCCAGGTTGCCAATGCTCATGATTTCATCCTTGGACTGCCAGATGGCTATGACACCATCATCGGTGAGCGAGGTGCTACTCTTTCTGGAGGCCAAAGGCAGAGACTGGCTATAGCCAGGGCGGTTCTTCGCTCACCTCGCCTGCTCATTCTTGATGAAGCGACGTCTGCCTTAGATACCGAGTCAGAGCTTTTGGTTCAAGAAGCACTCAGTCGACTGATGCAAGGCCGAACGACGTTTATTATCGCCCATAGGCTTTCCACTATTCGCAATGCACACCGCATCTTAGTAATGGATGGTGGCAGAATTGTGGAAAGTGGGTCTCATACAGAGTTGATCAAACAAGATGGACTCTACCGGAGACTATATGCAGCCCAATTTCACAAAGAAGATGGAGCACAGAAGTGGGAATGAGGGAAAGTGTGGTGGAGACTATCCCAAAACAAAGCGGCGGGGCCGAAGTCGGTCACCGCGTTCTCTTCATTAGTAATGGGCATGGGGAAGATCTATTGGCGGGAGTATTGGCTGAGGCTCTCCACGAGAAGTGTCCTTATGTAGAGTCATGGGCTTTCCCTATAGTGGGGACAGGACAGGCATATGAGAGGTTTCCCGTAAAGGTAGTAGGAGTGCAGAAGGAGATGCCCTCTGGCGGCTGGATTCGTCAGAGCTTTGCTGCGCTTAGGGAAGATGTTAAGGCTGGATTCCTCAAGCTAACCTGGCAGCAATGGCAGGCCTTAAAAGCCTTGAGAAATCAAGTCTCCTATGTGGTTGCTGTGGGGGATATCTATGCACTCTATCTAGCCTACCGCTTTGTGGCTAAACCCCTTGCCTTCGTGCCCACAGCCAAGTCGGACTACATCAGGAGCCATCTGGCTATAGAGAAACACCTAATGAAGAAATACTGCCAGATAGTTCTAGCCCGAGATGAGCTAACTGCGACTAACCTAAGACATAGCCAGATACCTGCCCAATATGTCGGCAATCTCATGATGGATGCTATCTTCCCTTCTGGGCGCAGTCTGCCTGGCATTTGGCCTGGCAAGAAGGTTATCGGGATCTTGCCTGGAAGCCGGGAGGAAGCGTATACGAACCTCCCTCTACTTTGTATTACCATTGATGAGATTGCCACAAAGCGACCGGACATAGTCTTCGCAGTGGCCCTAGCAGGGAATCTGTCCTTGGACAAGACGGCTACGATTCTAGGTGAGAATGGCTGGCAGGTGGTCCATGTGGAGTCGCCTATGGGCGGTGACGAAGGCGATGGGACAATCCCTAAGGAAAACAATAGGGCAAGATGGTTGGTCAAAGGAAAAACCCGGCTCCTTGTAGCTCAGGGACGTTTTGGGGATGTTCTAGACAGTAGCTCCCTTTGCCTCGGCATGGCTGGCACCGCCAATGAACAGGCAGCTGGCCTTGGGCGCCCAGTGGTTGCCTTCCCCGGATCGGGATCACAGTTTACGGCAAAGTTCCTGAGAGCCCAGAAGCGGTTACTCGGTGATGCTCTGGAAGCCGCCAGAGACCCCTGGGCTGCCGGCCAAGCAGTCTTGGAGATACTTACCGATCCAACAAAATACGCAGTGATGGCCGCCTGTGGCAGGGAGCGGATGGGTGAGCCGGGGGGTGCTAAACGCATGGCAACTGAGCTCATCCGGCTCTGGAGCATCCAAGGCAATGGTTAGTGAGGTGGTAAAATGGGACAACCCAAAGCTAGCATAATCATTCCGACATTTAATCGGCAGGTAATTCTCCAGAAAGCTCTGGTAGCTTTGGCTCGAAGCACTTTTTCCTTTGATGAATTTGAAGTAGTCGTCGTTGATGACGGTTCTACCGATGATACCAAAGATATGATCGCAGCTTTAGATGTGCCCTATAAGCTAGTATATGAACAGCAACAAAGAAAAGGTCCTGCTAGTGCCCGTAACCGAGGGATTAACCTGGCTCGGGGCGAGATCATGATTTTTATCGATAGTGACATAGTGGTTGTGCCGGGATTTGTAGCAGCCCATCTGGAGGCTCATAGGCAACCTAGAGTGGTAGCTATAGGGCCAGTGGTGCACACCAATGAGTTGGACAATCCTGATTCGGCGTCATTTAAGATTACTGACTTATCTCGGGCGTTTTTCGCCACTGGTAATGCCTCTGTAGCCAAACAGTATTTGATCAAAGCAGGACTATTCGATGAAGATTTTGACCAGTATGGCTGGGAGGATCTTGAGCTTGGGCATAGGTTGCGCAAAGTCGGTTTACGCAAGGTGAAGGTGCCTGAAGCTGTGGGCTATCATTATAAAGAAGAGCTAACCGTAGCCTCTATCCCCAAACACCGCCAGAGGGAAAGAGAGCGGGGCAGGATGGCTGTGGTCTTCTACGAAAAAGACCCTTGCTGGGCCACTCGGCTACAGGTAGAGATGAGCCCTATCATGTTCGGACTAGATCGGCTACTTAGCCTTGGCAATTGGTCAGAGGCGAAAGCCACGCAAAGGCTGCTAGAGTTCTTTGAAGGACGGGGATGGAGCTGGTCCTTGCGGTTTGTAGTGCGGCTCATTACCCACCATGACTACATGGAGGGTATGCGGGAGGCACTACGGGAAAGGAAGCTTCGCAGTCAAGCAAGTAACAAGTAATCAGGAAAGAAGAGTGACATTGCTAAGGTGCTCTTCATGGGCCCAATACCTAACTTACAGAAGTTGGCAAGACTGTAACAAAACCAAGAGAGGGAGTCTCTTAGAGATTGGCGAATTTATTCTGAGGGGCTTTGCCAGCCAATATCGATGGGTGTTTGTGGCAAAGAAGGTGGGTATATGGCCATCCAGGCAACTAATCTGGCTAAGGCATACCACGGTCGGAAAGTGGTAGATGCTGTCAATCTAGAAGTAAAGCAGGGTGAAGTGGTAGGGCTTTTGGGGCCGAATGGTGCCGGTAAGACCACCACCTTCTATATGATCGTTGGACTGGAAAGGCCGGACGCAGGGCAGATTTTTCTAGACGAAGAAGATATTACTTCATTACCTATGCATCGCCGAGCACAAAGGGGCCTTGGGTATTTGCCCCAGGAAGCCTCAGTGTTTCGGAAGCTAACGGTGGAGGAGAATATCAGGGCTATTTTGCAGTTGATGGATTTGACTAAGGTACAAGAGAAAGCGCGACTAGAGGAACTAATCGATGAGTTTGAGCTAGGCAGGGTACGGCATAATAAAGCCTTTATGCTATCTGGTGGCGAACGCAGGCGGACTGAGATCGCCAGGGCTCTGGCTACCGACCCGACTGTCTTGCTTTTGGATGAACCTTTCGCCGGGGTGGATCCTATTGCCGTGGGGGATTTGCAGGCGATTATCGCTCATCTCAAGAACCAAAACCTTGGCATTTTGATTACGGATCACAATGTAAGAGAGACTTTGGCGATTACCGATCGTGCTTATATCATGCATGAAGGCAAGATCATAGTAGCTGGCTCCTCAGAGGATATTGCCACCAATGAGATTGCCCGGAAGTTTTATTTGGGAGAGCGGTTCAGCCTATGAGGATTCTCGATGGCTATGTAGCAAAAGAAATGCTGATGCCCATGCTTTTTGGTGTTTGTGCTTTTACTAGTCTGTTTGTGGGCACCGATTTGCTCCGCCTAGTTACCATGGCTATGGATTTGGGTGCACCCCTGGCCACCGTGGGCAAGCTTTTTGTTTTGAGGCTGCCCCAGATCATTGTTTGGACCTTTCCTATGGCAGTGCTACTTGCTGTGCTCCTGGCTCTGAGCAGGCTTTCGGCCAGCAGTGAGATTGTTGCTATGAAAACTGGGGGACTTAGCTTTTATCGGATTGCCGCTCCTGCCTTTGTGATCGGGCTTATGATGACAGGTCTTACATTAGTCATCAATGAGGCGGTGGTACCGGTGGCGAATGCCGCATACAAAGTGACACAGGCAGAGATGCGGGGACAAACCTTGCCCCGGGTAACGAACAATGTTATTCTTAAAAGGTATAAGGGTAATCTTCTGCAGTGGTTCTTGTATGCTGCCCGGTTTGATAGCCAATCCCAGGTGATGGAAGATGTGACTATGGTTACACTAGAAAACGGTAAACCTGGGGAGACCACCTATGCTCCTAGAATCGTCTGGGATGAATCTGGTTGGTTTATGGAAAATGGCATCACCCATTTCCATGATGATGCCGGTGAGACGGTGACTATGCGCTTTGTCGGAGGCCGACAACCGGTAGATATTGGACAGAAGCCTCGCGCTATTATCGCCTCACAAAAGTCCCCGGATGAGATGAACATCAGGGAGCTTTCTCGGCATATGGAGATTCTCAGATCTCAGGGAAAGGAAACCCACAAACTTGAAGTAGATTGGCACTTAAAGTGGGCCATTCCGGCGGCAAGCATTGTATTTGCTTTAGTAGGCGCCCCCTTAGGGATTCAGTCACATCGTTCCGCTTCTTCCGTCGGTTTTGGATTGAGTATTATTGTTATTTTTATCTATTATTTGATCATGACTGCCGGGTCAGCTTTGGCTCAAGGTGGCTATCTACCACCTCTCATAGGGGCTTGGCTACAGAATATCATTTTGGGTATAGTGGGTCTGGGCCTAATGTGGCGAGCTGCCCGTCGGTAAGTCAAGTTTTGAACCTTGATGTATTGTGATGGGGGATTTAGGCATGGAAGGGTGGTGGGAGGATGTATGGGATTACTCTAATAGCCGTGCTGGTTCTAGTTGGCGGGATCATCGCCTACCTAGGCGACAAAATCGGGATGAAAGTCGGCCGCAAACGGCTTAGTCTATTTGGGCTGCGTCCCAAGCATACATCCGTGATCATCACGGTATGTACCGGAATCATCATTGCCGGTGCTTCCATTGCAACTTTGAGCATCGCCTCTCAAGATGTGCGGACAGCCTTATTTCACATGAAAGAGATCAAAGAAGCCTTATCTACCAGTGAGGCCCTATACAAGACGACCAAAGCTGAGTTGGGTGAAGTAGAGGCTCAATTAGTTGAGCAAGAACAACAAGCAGCAGAGTTGACCTTGCAGATCGAAGAGAAAACCAGGAAGTATGAAGAGCTTGACCAGCAGTTACAGCTGGTTGTCATTGAACGTGATGCGGCAGAAAAGGATCTAAATGATGCCAAGGCAGCCCTGGAGGGTATAAGTGAGCGATATGAAATTGCCAAACAGCAGTATGAACAGGCAACTATGGATCTTGATAAGGCCAAATCTGACTTGAATGCCACCAAGACACAGTTAGGTGAAGCTGTTTCCCAGCTGGCTCGGGAAGAAAAGCGCTATGACAATATGAAACAAATCAACGAGCGACTAGATGCCAGAATCAAAGAGCTGCAGGAAACTGAAAAACATATGCAGGAACAAATGGCTTTGTTATCAGAAGAATATGAAACCTATATCCGTAGGCAGGAGGATATCATTACCGAGGCGACTAGACGGCTCCAGGAGATTCAGCACGGAGATTTCGCCTTCCAAAGTGGTGAGATTCTGCTATCAACGATTGTCGATGGTGGTATGCCGATGGAACAAGCCCGGGCTGAACTGCTGACCTTCCTGCGGCAAGTGGATCGACTAGCCCTTGAGCGGGGTGCCAGTATCGATGGCAAATCCAGTGCAGTGAAAGTGCAATCAGAAGAGCACTTCAACCAGGTGATGCAAACCTTGGCCTCCCAGAAAGACAAATTCGTGGTACGGGCAGTATCCATTAGCAATACTCTAGTAGGTGATCCCGTGGTTGTTAGACTCATGTGCTTCCCTAATCAGTTGATCTACCGTAAAGGGGAAATAGTCAGCTCTATTGTGATCAATACCAAGAACCCAGCCGATATTGAAGCCCAACTACTGGGGTTACTACAGAATCTAAGTATTGCTGGCCTGGAAAAAGGTATGGTCACTAAGGCCGATGGTTCAGTTGGTGATGTGAGTGTTGATGAGTTCCTTAATGCTATGGCAGCAGTGCGGCGCTTACCAGGGCCAGCCCTAGTAAGTGCTGTGGCAGATAGCAATATCTGGACTGCCATTGGCCCGTTGAAAGTGAGACTTCTGGTAGAATCGGCACCAGAAAGCCCTGCCAAATAGAAGCTACTTGAGCCTCTAGCCTCCGGCCTTTCCGGAGGCTTCTTGCTTTCCAGGAAATTGCCTAGTTACCGAAAGTTGCAGGAGATAGTTCGGTAGGGATCCGCCTCCTTGTCAAGAAAGATAGACGCAAGGATAAGGTGGGTGATGTCCCGATGAAACGGCAGATCATGTATATGACTCTCATCTTGTGGCTAGCTCTGATAGTGGCGACGCCATCGGTGATGGCTGCATCC
>JAAYSL010000266.1 GCA_012518315.1 Bacillota bacterium
AAAGCAGCACGTCGATACGATAGTTTTACGAGCCATCGGGGATAGTCCGGCAGTAGCAGGCTAGATGAACCGAGAAGCCTCGGACCTCAGTCCGGGGAGTCGTCACCTATCACCAGCTAAGCTGCTGGTAAAACATATATCCACTTAGAAGGAGAAAAAAGCAGCCTGTAACTAGCTTGACTAGGTAGATCTTTCCACAGAAATACCGAGCCACCCTACGGGGTTCTGCCAGCCATACACTCAAGACAAGCACAGCAACTAGGGGTAATACATACATGAGGTTATATAGTACGAGATACGAGGTAGCCCGATACTTGTAGTGGGGATTCCCCAACATGAAGGCGATAGTGGGCAGATAGACCTGACCGGTGCATGGGAACTCAATCAATGCAACAACCGTGCCCGTACCAAAGGCAAGTAATGGATACATAATGGATAGCCGAGTTTCATTCCACTTTCTAATGATACCCTTGCTGAGGCTACGTAGTGATTTAGGTAGACCCAAGACCGGATCCGGTGTATGGAGCTTGCCTCGGCTCCGCCGCCAATCAATCAAGCTGGCCATCCCGACTGTGAAAGCTAGAATGCTGCCAACTAGATAAGCTAATCGTCCAACCAATGCCAGCTTAGTCATGGATGAAAGTGATACCACACCTAGCCCAATAGAGAAGTTAGTCAGGAATGCCGCCAAACAGAACATAAACCCGGTAATAAAAACCCGCAATTGGCCTTTAGTCAAAGACAAAGTCACAACCAGAAAGATCAGCATGCTAAAGGCACAAGGATTCACGCCATCAAGAGCACCTGCCATAGCGATGGGCACCCAGGCTAGTGTCTGCAACTGCCCCACCGGCTCTTCTTCCCTTACCTGTCCTTCAAGTTCACCAAGTTCAGCTTTTCTTTGAGAGACCATGAAACTGATTATCTCCGTTTCCAGATAACTGATAATGTTGGTCTCACCAATGAAGGGCTTAGAAAAGAACACCGCCGGTACCGCGAGCGCCATGCTATCTGCCACTTCAAAGCGCTGGTTTACTGTCTGCCGCCAAGCTTCGCCTTCTGGGGTCGACATATCACACTTAGTCACACTAATAATGCCTGCATATTCTCGTTCCAGGGATTGCAGGAATTCATCAGTTTTCTTGCAGCGGGGACACTGAGGCGTATAGAAATAGACTAATTCATGTGGCACCAGGGCTATAGCAAGTTCACCATGTTCATGAGCGTAGCACTCTAAAGGCCAATTAGTAATTAGCCCAATTATGGCAACAGCAAGAGCCAGACCCATCACAGGTACAACTTGAAACCCTTTAGCGTATTTTATCGGACTCCACTTCATGGATCTAGCTACTAAGGAAGGAGAATGGATATTGGACTCCCCTCTCTGATAATCCAGTCTTGGTATGCCTTCATAACCGCATTTTATGATAACCCTCATGCACAAGTTGTGAGAAGCCCGCACCCAAAAATAGCGAGACTCTCATGCTCCAAGACCACACCATCCGAAACTTCCATACAGGTAGCCTATTCGCTTGGTTGCCAGTGATGGCACCTAGTGACAGCAACTATAGCCAACTGTAGGTATATTCCCATCATTGGTGTTGCCAGCATCTGCAGCCCGCAGATGGGCCTCTATGGCCTGGCCACTAGTTCCAGTATCATAGCCCATGAGCTCTAAACCTTCCCGCAATTCATAGGCTAGATCAAGGGGTGCCATACCGGTGGTAAGCGTTGATTCAATCAGGCGGTCGATCATACTGGGATCCGCCACCTTGCCATATGCCTGGATAACCATTTTGATGGTCATGAGCAAGAGAGTATCTTCACAGTCAGAACCAAGGGATTGGGCGATGAGAATTATCTCATCGACCGGCATTTCCAGCCTACCATCAGACAATATGTCCTCGTATTCTGCTATGGCTGCGATATTTGCCCTTTGCTCTTGACTGATTCCTATAGCCTTAAGGCCAGAGTCTAGCCTGGCAAGCAGCGTATCACAAAAACCCGGCATGGCAGCGAAATTCAGGATTGAGAGAATAATAATTACCGTGCTCCAGCCTCGCCTTCTCTCCATTGTCGTTAGAGATCAACTCCTTTCCGTTGTGAGAATGATG
>JAAYSL010000267.1 GCA_012518315.1 Bacillota bacterium
ATGGATGACGGGCGTCGTTATACTATGGGAGTAGATTTTGTAATTATCAACGGTCAGGTGGTTTTGGACCAACAAGGACCTACCGGGAGCTTGCCTGGCTCAAGACTGAAAGCCGGGGTAGCCGTTTTTAAGTGACTCTTTTTGGCAGTTATTGAATTGGGTCGTTGGAGAATAAGGGGAGTGGGAAAATTGAGGGATGCAGATAGCTCTAGCTTTTTGGCAAGGCACGGTTTGCGACCGGTGGTAAATGCATGTGCTCCCCTGACGGTACTAGGTGGAGCACAGGTAAATACGGAAATTCGCCGCGTAGTGGACGAAGTATTGGCGGTATCCGTTGAAATGGCGGATTTGCAGCGGGTGGCATCTTCTGTGATTGCCCGGGTGACTGGAGCCGAGGCCGGCTGTATCACGGCTTGTAGCTCAGCCGGTATTACCGTAAGTATCGCAGCCTGTATGACCGGTGATAACATCGCAAAAATAAAGCGGCTTCCCGATACTGACGGACTAAGGAATGAAGTAGTGATTCAAAAGGGTCATGTGATTACAGCTGGAGGCGCTCCCATCAGCATGAACATAATGATTACCGGTGCCAAGCCGGTTGAAGTAGGTGAGGCTGCTGACTGCGGCAGTTTTCAACTGCAGGACGCTATTGGTCCCAATACCGCGGCGGCTGTATTTGTTGCCGCAGATCGGGCCAGACGGCCAGGGCTCCTATCCTTTGAAAATTTCTTGAAGGTGGCTAAGAGCAAGGATATACCGGTTATCGTAGATGCTGCTGGGCAAATGGATTTCACAAGCTATATTGCAAAAGGGGCTGATCTAGTTATCTACAGTGGGCACAAGTTCTTGGGTGCCCCAACTTCCGGCATGATCTGTGGCCGCAAGGACTTGGTGAGAGCTGCATACTTACAGGAATTTGGCATAGGGCGCCCCATGAAAGTGGGTAAAGAGGGAGTTGCAGGTTTGATTGCCGCCCTGGAGCTATATGAAACAAGGGATGAAGACGTAGTAAATGAGGCACATCTTAGATCTCTAGAGGACCTGCAAGAACGCTTGCGGGGTATCAGAGGTTTACGCACTGAGATAGTGCCAGAGGGTACCGAGACGGCTGCTTATCGTTTAATGCTAACACTAGATGAATATACGGCGGGGATTACTGCATACCAGCTAGGGCAGGAGTTGATGCGAGGTAATCCGCCCATTAAGGTTCATGATTTTCGTGCAACCAATAGCGAACTGTATATCGATCCATTTATGTTAAATGACCTAGAGATGGTTATTGTCGCGGACCGGATCCGTGAGATATTTGCGGCTGGCCCTATGCTTTCTAGTCATCAGGCGCCAGAGGTCAAAACCCTTTTCGATTTGAGGGCAGAGCGCCTGAATGGTTGGCCGGATCGCTAATTAATGAACTAAGTTGGAGACGTAAGGGGGTTTGAGGGGTGCAGGAAATTGGCATCGGTATGCTAGGGTGCGGATGGATGGGTCAAATTCACGCCCGTAACCTAGCCGCCATTCCCGGGGTAAGAATAGCTGCCGCATATGATTATTCCTTTGAGTTGGCCTCACAACTTGTCAGTACATTGGGTGGGACAGCCTGTGCGACGCCTGAGGAAGTATACACAGCCCCCGGTGTCGATGCTGTGTACATATGTACTCGCCATGATGTTCGGCATGAGCTTTTTGAATTGAGCTTGGAGTACATGAAGCCAACCTTTTGTGAGAAACCCTTGGCGATGACTGTTGAAGAGGCTATTTGGGTGACAGAAGCAGTTCAAAAGGCTGGTATACTCTTTTCCATGGGTTTCAACCAACGGTTTAAGGCCGGAATTAGAGCTTTACGACAACGAATGGATACTATCGCTATGCAGCCAACGGCAGTCAGTTTATCTTATGCTTCTGGTGGATTTTTGAACTGTTGGTCTGGCCTTCCTGAGATCGGTGGTGGAATATTGACCTGTTTAGGTAGCCATGTTCTCGACCTTTGTCGGTATCTAGTTGGAGACAAGGTTGAGTCGGTCTCTTGCTTTGCAGACAGGCAGCGTTTTCCGGACCCATATCTAGAAGACATGGCAGTAATTAACATGCGTTTTGCCAATGGAGCCATCGCGGCTTTATCGGTCAATGACCACGCCTGTCCGGGATACAAACAAGTCACAAAGCAGCACCTCACTCATTTGGAAGTGTTCTCCCGGGGGCGTGTACTGGCTTTAAATGGCTGCGATACAGTGGTTGAGGCAGTGGATAACGATTTGAAACGACACAAGTTCGACCCGGGGGATAGTTTTGAGCAGGCCAATGGTTATTCCATAGAAAGCGAAGCCTTTATTGAACAGCTGCGCAGTGGTAGGCTCTTTTTGCCGACGGTCCTAGACGGATTGGAGGCAGTTCGCCTAGTTGAGGCTGCCCGTAAATCGGCTCATTCAGGAAAAGTAGTCTCCATGACCGAAATTCCCGGGCTCTGAGAGTACTCTTGAGCCAATCGAGGGGAGCGTTTTGAAATATGAAAGGAGTAGGAAAATGGCAAAACCCACCATCCTTGTAGTAAGCGGACATGCCGCCGACTTTTGCTCACGTTCCGGAGGAACAATTGCCAAATACGTGCGGGAGGGGTGTAGAGTTCAGATAATTGCCTTGACCTTCGGGGAAAGGGGCGAGTCCGCATATTACTGGGCTCAAAACCCCAACAGTACCATCGAAGCGGCTAAGGTTCAAAGAAAAAAGGAAGCCCTGGCAGCGGCGGAAGTATTAGGTGCAGAAATTGATTTTTGCGATTATGATGATCATCCTTTGATCATGACTGGAGAACGGATAACTGAGCTGGCCATGCGGATTCAGGATATTCGACCAGATATCGTATTGACCCATTGGCACCACGACCCTGTCAATGTGGATCATGGCGTCACGAGCTCTGTGGTGATTAGAGCTTTAAGCTGTGCATCTGTACCAGGATTGCAGCCAGGGGTAAAACCTCATCCCCTTCCAGATGTCTTCTTTTTTGAAAGCTCTGTACCCCATACGGAATTCAATGAGTTTCGCATTGATACCTATGTGGATATCACTGAAACCCAAGCAATCAAGTTAGAAGCGTTAAGTAAATTCACATCCCAACCTTTCCTGGCGGAATGGTATACGAAATATGCAGAGCATCGGGGGCACCAGGCCGGTAACTGGACGCAGCGAACTATCAAGTATGCTGAAGGATTCAAACGCTATACACCCTATGTGGGTTCTTTCTTTCCTTTGAGTGAACGATAGGGGTTTGCATTCTATCAATATGGGGAGGCTAAGCTGATGAGAATTACAAGTATAGAGAGTATCCCGGTAGTCGTACCCTATCTAGAACCCCTAAGAGAAGCGATTCTACGGGGGAATCCCCGGATGGTAGCAGCCAAGACGACAATCTACAAAGTTCATACCGATCAAGGCCTAATTGGCTATGCAGAAGGATGGATCCCACCTAGCGGCGGTTTAGATAGGTATATCGGGAGATCACCTTTTGATTGTTTGAATGACGATACAGCAGGACATTTACTAATGGCTTTTTACGATCTTGCTGGTAAAGCCATGGGTATACCGGTTTGGAAGCTCTTTGGACCGCTGCAAAAGGATGAGGTGTTGACAGCATACTGGTCCCATGCCTATACGCCGGAAATGCTGGCTGCCGAAGTGCATACTGCTGTAAAGAAAGGTTTCACTGTCCATAAAGTCAAGTCGCGTCCCTTTCGGGATCCAGTGGAGCAAATTGCCGCTATGTCAGAGGCTGCCCCTGAGGATTATCGCATAGTGATGGATGCCAACGAAACATGGGCGACTCCACAAAGAACGATAGATTTTGCCTGTGAGTTGCGTAAGTATCCGCAAATTACCACCTTGGAGGAGCCTATTCCCCGCTGGAATCTTGAAGGTTATCGCTATTTGCGAGAAAAACTGGATTTCCATTTTGCCATCCACGCTGAGGGGACCAAAGAGCAGGTCTTAAGCCAGCTGAATCACTGTGACGCCTTTGTCCTGGAAAACCAGGGGCTTGGACGTACTACCTGGCTGACTGCTGGGCTAGCAGAGGCAGCAGGGCAGAGTATTTGGATGGAATATGCCCTCTATACAGGGATTTCATATGCATTTCAAATGCATCAGGCATCAGTGATGCCTAATTGCGAGATGTGCATTACTCTGGCCTTCATCACCGAAGATGATCTAATCATTGAACCAATGGCTTTAAAGGATGGCCACATGGCTGTGCCGATGACACCGGGGTTAGGTGTGACTCTAGATGAGGCGGCCCTAGATCGATATCGAGTCGACTAGAACCATGCTAAGTATTGGGGGGTATGAAATGATTGAAACCGTCTTATGGGAAGAGTTGAAATGGGCAGAGATCAAGGAGCTTGCTTCACAGAATGCGGTGGTAATTGTCCCTGTGGCTTCTACGGAGCAGCATGGTCCCCATTTACCGGTAAGTACAGACGCCAAACTAGTCACTACGGTGGCAACTAGAGTAGCTAAGGCCATGCGAGAAGGGGGAGTTCCCGGTATAGTGGCGCCTACTGTCTGGACAGGGAACTCGCTGCATCATATGCTGTTTCCCGGGACAATTTCCCTAGATTATGAAGTATTTTCCCGATTGATGTTGCAGATCTGCCTTTGCATCAACCACCATGGTTTTTCCCGGATAGTACTGCTCAATGGTCATGGTGGGAATGAAGGTCCTTTGCGGGTGGCTATCACAGAGATTAATCAAAAAGTAGGTCATCCCGTTTTTGGAGTAGACTATTGGGATCCAGCCAGGAAAGAGATGGCTGAGATTCTCCAGGTGCAAACAGGTGTGAGACATTCAGGAGAGGCGGAGACTTCTTTGATGCTGCACTTATATCCTGAACTCGTTGGGGACTATAGTGCTTCTGTAGGTCCCGATCGACCTGATCCCGAGGAGTTGTCGGGGGGGATGGCCTATACATTTCGGACATATAAAGATCGCACGAGAATTGGGGTAATCGGCGATGCTAGACCAGCTACCGCAGAAAAGGGAAAGAAAATGCTGGAATGTATCGTAGAAAGACTCGCTGAACTCTTTTCCCGGCCTTCCCTATGGGAGATAACTCTGTAAGTTTGGGGAGAACATGGGAGCCATATTCCGTTAGTTAGATGTGTAATTGAATCGGCGGGGGCGTTGTTTTGACACCAGGAACGTGCTTAGGCGGCGTCCCCGCGAGCTTTCATGTAGCAGTGGTCATCTAGCCTGTTTTTTGAACAAGAGACATTGACAGACACTGTTGATGTCAGTATAATGAAAATGTAAAGTATACAATTTGTATACTAAAACGAGCTAAGCACTTTTTGGTTTGATCTAGGGCTATGATGCCTACTAAATGCTAGTAATGGGGTGTCTTGCGAAGATGAGACTAGCCAACGAGGTTGCAGTCATCACAGGGGGTGCAAATGGAATCGGTCGGGCAACGGCCCATCTCTTCGCCCGAGAGGGTGCAAAGGTGGTCATCGCAGATATTGATGCGACAAACGGAGAACAAGCGGCAAAGACCATAAGGGAAGCCGGGGGGGAAGCCTCCTTTCTAAGAATAGATGTAAGCCAGGAAGATCAATGCCGAGAACTAGCCCTGCAAACAGTCAAATACTATGGAAATCCCACCATTTTACATACTAATCCATATTGGCAACCACACAAAAGTGTGGGAGACACCTCCACCGAGGAGTGGCAAAAGTGTTTAGATGTTTGCCTTCATGGAACGTATTTTTGTGTCAAGTATGTTTTGCCATATATGTTGGAAGCCCGGCGAGGCTCTATTATTAATACATCATCTGTCCAGGCTTTTTCGGGTCTCCCCAATTCCGGTGTCTATATGGTGGCTAAGGCGGCACTCATAGGATTCACACGATCTTTGGCCATTGATTACGGCAGACAGGGGATTAGAGCTAACGTGCTTTGCCCGGGACCTATTACCGACGACCCTTTTGTGGAGCCATGGAAGAGTCTTGGTGAAAAGAAAACGGTCATCGGCAGAGTGGGTACCTTTGAGGAAGTTGCCTATGCTGGGCTCTTCTTGGCTTCACAGGAGTCTAGTTTCATAACTGGTGCAGTCATAGTCATTGACGGAGGGGAGACAGTTTTTCATTA
>JAAYSL010000268.1 GCA_012518315.1 Bacillota bacterium
ACCCAACATAGGCAGGCCCGGGGAAGGGGTATTCAGGAGCCATTGATGTTGGTGCATATAGAGTATAGGGATCCGTTTTTCCGGATTGGGTATCTTGATGAGAAAATAACGATCGTTCCTGAGTCAGATGAGTGGCGCCGGGATAGTAAGCCTACTACTGTCCGAGACATAAAACTGAATGTTGAACCATTGACTGCAACGCTACAACATCACGCCGAACAGATAGAAAGATGTCGTGTATGGCTTTATCCTGAATTGGAGATTATCGGGGACTTGCCTGGTGAAATAGGAGCTTCATGGTAGCGGTCTGCCACCTTGATAAGAGGGGGGTGCTCCTTTGCAGTTGCTTGTATTTGACTTGCGTGCGTCACTAGCCCATTTTCGCAGACCAGATACCACGGCTACTCACTCAACTTACCCGTTCATAACCCGTACAGCTTTGCGTGGGCTATTGGGGGCCATTCTGGGATTTGATGAGTTTCTAGATACTGGCTGGACTGGTGTGCAACTAGTTAAGCCAGTGAAGACTCGCTCACAGGAATTGTCTTTGCTGGGCAAAGGGTTCCTTGCAGGACAATCTACTTTTAACAGGCCTACATCGGTGGAGCTGGTTATAGACCCTCACTATCGCATCTACTATGCCGGTGACCATATCCGGGAGCTAAATACCCGTATAGCCGCCGGACGTAGCACATACGTTACGTATTTAGGTAGTGCATTTGCTCCATGTGTACCAGAATACCGGGGATTGCATGATGTAGTCGAACTTCAACCTGTCGAGGGTGATACTCTGGAATCTATAGCAGTGGTACCAGTTCACGTTATTCAGCATCTAGAGTTATCTAAAACAGAGCCAAAGATTGGGTACCAACTTGCTCGCGCCAACGGTTTTCTATATGAATACAAGGGAAATCGAGAGTTCTCAGGCACCATAGATCTTATGTATGAGCTAAGCGGACAGCCTATAAGGTTTCAAGTTAAGGAGAATGAATCACATAAGCCTGTACGTTTCGCCAACCTCAGCGATGGTAGGGTGGTGACTCTCTGGTGATTGTGCCTTTGGCTGAATGCATCGCCCGGCCACCAGATACCAAGAATTACCTTTTAGCTGAGCACCTGGTTACGGTTGCGCATGGATGTGGAAACTCCGAAGGAAATCCAATAGAACGGCTCGGCTTCCTTATGGGGCTTCTACATGACTCGGGAAAAGCCAGAGCTTTGTGGCAAAAAAAGATCAGATTGGATGGCTCTACTTTACCATTACATTCCTGGGTAGGAGCATACTTGTATGCGCTGGTGGCGGAACAGCTATGGAAGAGCATATTCGCTTCGGATAAGGCTTTAGTAACCTATATAGTGCTAGGCGTAATGGATATTAGTGATCATCACTCGGATCTCGGAGATGTGGATGAGTTCCGACCTCCTTGGCGTAGTTTTTGGAACCCCGGCATATGGGAGGAGATGGATCTACCTGGGCTTTGGGCCCTAATCCAAAGATTCTTCCCCGAGGTAGAAGCAATGGGTGCTTCTGTCCTGGGTTCTACCTTGCCGAGATTGAATCGACAGTGGTACCGATGGGCTCGAAATCTTCAATCGAGACCAAGAGATCTGGAAAAGGTGCTTGAATACGTTATTAGAGTGCCGACAGCTCGGTTAATCCAGTCCGATCGGTTTGATGCAGCTGATGTGTCCAAGGTATACATTTCTGAGGCAGAAGGTAACGCGGCATTAGCCAATCTCGAGAAGTGGATAAACAACCGACAAGCAGAAGACGAAGGTACACCTAAGGCAGCAATGGCTTTACTGCGTCAATCCCTTCAGCAGGAGATACTAATGCGTTTTTCTGACAAGATAGATAGCCGTTTCTTCAGCTTAGAACTACCGACAGGCATGGGTAAGACTATATGCGGTCTGCGGCTTGCCCTCCACCTAGTTGCCTCAAATAGGGCAAAAAGGATTATCTATGTAGCACCATACCTTTCTATTCTATCTCAGGCAGCCGATGACATACGTAAGTCTACTGGCCTGTCAGTCCTCGAGCATCATCATCTATCGGCACTGCAAGCTCTTGATTATGCTGACAAAGATACCATTGATCTTATTATGGAATCGTGGCAAGCGTCAGTTGTGGCCACTACCTTTAACCAGTTCTTTCGGGCAGTCTTGCCGAAACGGGCACAGCAAAGCATGAGATTGGCAGCCCTTGAGTCCAGCGTCATCATTATTGATGAGCCACAAATATTCCAACCAGAGATCTGGCATCTGTTGCTATATATACTGAAACCTTTGTGTGAAGAACTTGACGCGAAGGTGCTGCTAATGTCAGCCACTATGCCCCCGCTTGAAGCACTGGGATGTCCTGTTGAGCGGCTATCGGTGGAGCAGAGTCCTCCAGCTCGTTTTCGAATGACTGCCGATGGTGAACCGTGGGATGAATCACGACTAGCAGACGAAGCTGTTCTATCGCTTTTGAGCGGAAAGACCACAGCGGTCATCCTTAATACTATTAAGGATGCGGTTACTGTATACGGAATGTGTCGCCAGAGATTGGGAGACAGTCAACAGCTGACAAATCTACATGGGGCAATGACATCACTGCATAAGCAAGAGAAGATTCAAGCCATTCGTTCGCAGCTAAGGCAAGGAGAGCCCCACCTAGTTATCTCCACTCAGGTAATCGAAGCCGGAGTTGACCTGAGCTTTCAACGGATCTACCGTGCTCGACCAATATTGCCATCGGTGATTCAGGCGGCCGGTCGAGCTAACCGGCACGCGGAGGGTGAGATGGCGGAAGTCATAGTCTTTGATTTTCTTCGGGATGGTGAGGTTGACACGCGGCAGTATGTCTATAGGAATGCAGTAGCCCGGGAAATCACGGATACGCTATTACCCCCCACCTCATCCATTTTGGAGGATGAAGCCTATCGGAAAATTGAGGCCTATTATGATGCCTTTGTCTCCCGTTATCCGGCAGAGGGGGGAAAGGACAGAATTCGGCTCGCGGCTTCCGGGATTTGGAGTGAGGTTGGTAGTGTTGATGTTTTTGCTGAACCTGGAGGATATGTTTCCGTATTCGTGCCATATGAGAAGTTTGGATTGTCCGCGCAGGTAGAAAAAGCGATGGCCCAGTTGGGTGTACCCAGCCGGAATAGCATTTACGAGAAATACTGCGAACCTGGATGGATGAGTTCACTGGACTATCATACACGGAAACAGTTTACCACCTTATTAACGCAGTTCACGGTTCCAGCAGCGTTCAAAACTGCCTATAGAGTAGCGGCGCATGATGATTCCCGTGGAATTTGGCTTTTGGTGGATGATATGGCTTACGATTCAGAGGTTGGTCTGGGTGCCAGTTTTGGCCATGAAGATGATTCTTTTATGTTGTAAGGGGGCTTGCAATGAGGGATCGGGATATGTCCTTGTCCGGGACGATGATCTGGTATTATACGATATGTCCCAGGCAGGTATGGCTAATGTCAAGACAGCTAAATCCAGATGAAGACGATCCGAATCTTGAATATGGCCGATTCCTACACGAAAGGAGTTATCGCAAAGAGAAGAAGGAATTGAGGATTGGATCCAATGCCATGGATTTCGTTGATATGGTAGATGGAACACCTGTCGTCATAGAAGTGAAGAAGTCTTCAAGAACCGCAGGAAGTGCCAGGTTGCAGTTGGCTCACTACCTCCTGACTCTCGAAGAAGCAGGAATCAAGGTAAAGGGGCAGCTGCGTTTCCCCGAAGAACGTAGACGTGAAGATGTTGTTCTAGATGATGGTCTTCGTTCCCAAGTCATTGCGGCAAGGGAAGCAGTAAGACGTATCATAGATCAGGACAGGCCTCCCCAGGTTGAACGGACAAGATGGTGCAGTAGCTGTGCATATGCAGGCTTTTGCTGGGCTTAAGGTGGTGACTAACCATGGGCAAGCAAACAGCGTATATTTTTAGTGATGGTTCTCTTAGAAGACAAGGCAACACTCTTTGTCTTGAGCGTGAGGATGGGAAGCGTCACATACCTATCCAAGCTGTACGGGATGTTTTTGTATTTGGTGAGGTAGACGTAAATAAGCGGGTTCTTGAATTACTGTCCCAGCACGAGATCATAATGCATTACTTTAGCTACTATGGCTATTACATGGGCTCTTTCTATCCTCGGGAACACTACAATTCCGGTTATATGACGCTGAAACAGGCGGAGTACTATCTTGATGAGGAAAGGCGTATGTGTCTGGCCAGATCTTTCGTAGGAGGGGCTTTACGCAATCTTGCGAGGGTACTGTTATACTATGGCAATCGGGGGAAGAATGTAGAAAATGAGCTCGACTATATTAACAAGCTGCAAGAGCGAGTTTGTGAGCAGGATAGCATCGAGCAGCTTATGGCCCTAGAGGGTAACGCTCGTCGGCAGTACTACCAAGCGTTTGATGCGATTCTTGAGAACCCAGATTTCGCATTTGAAAGGCGCACCCGACGTCCACCCGAGAACCGATTAAATGCTCTGATCAGCTTCTGTAACTCCTTGGTCTATACAACCGTATTGAGTGAGGCATACAAGACACACCTAGATCCCCGTATTGGTTTTCTGCATAGTACTACCAGTCGGCGTTTTTCGCTTAACCTTGATGTGGCAGAGATCTTCAAACCGCTGTTGGCCGATCGCTTGATATTTACCCTTGTTGGGAAACGAATGATAAAGGTAAGTAGCTTCGATGATGGAAGGGGCGGGATCTTTTTGAAGGAATCGTCTCGCAAGACTGTCGTTGAAACCTATGATGAGCGACTCAAACAGACAATCAAGCACAAGCAACTTCGCAGAGATGTCTCCTACCGGGAGCTCATCCGCCTAGAGCTTTATAAGATACAAAAGCACTTAATGGGTGAAGCGGAGTATACGCCTTTTGAGGCTCGATGGTAGTGTTCTTGGTGATTAACAGGAAGATATATTTGGATGAGGGTGTATCCAGTGTTTGTTATCCTTGTTTACGATGCCGCTTCCAAGCGAGATCCAAAGCTACTTAAACTATGCAGACAATACCTAACCTGGGTTCAAAACTCCGTATTCGAGGGCGAGTTAACCGAGGTTGCCTATCGTATGCTAAAGTACGAAATCAAGGCCCTTATTGAAAGGGAGGAAGACTCCATTATCATCTACAAATTCCGAACTACGAAGTACATGGAACGTGAGGTCATCGGCGTCGAGAAAGGCCTTACGGGTAACATATTCTAGGAAACAGATAACGTGTGCAGGTTAACACAGAAAACACAAATAAGTCCTGCGATTGGTGAAGGGTTAGCATTACTGATTGTCGAAGCTCAGGATAAGCAATATTCTATTGTCGTCGATCACCGATAGGGTCCAAACCCCCGGAGATCGACGACAGTAACCAAGTACCAAGAAACGGCTTGCTATGGGGGTTACCGTAAAGATGAGCCCAAGGACTGAGCAAACTGGCGTCAGGATGGATATGCTAAACCCCAGCTAGGACGGGTCGCTAGTCTCCCTATGAGGGTTGGAAACATAATCTGAAGGCGTATTCCTTCCGTTTCCGTTAGTGTCGCTAGTCTCCCTATGAGGGTTGGAAACCGGGGAA
>JAAYSL010000269.1 GCA_012518315.1 Bacillota bacterium
CGAGATGTAAACGCCGCTATCAATATTCTAAAACGTTCAGGCCTGGGCGGGGCCATCGGGGATAGTCCGGCAGTAGCAGGCTAGATGAACCGAGAAGCCTCGGACTTCAGTCCGGGGAGTCGTCACATTGGTTATACAGTGGTGTGTTTTGTCGCTGTCCCAGTCTATGATACGGAGGTGTGCCTCTTGAAAAAGCTGATTTTATACGGCAGCAAGCATGGCTGCACTGAGAAGTGTGCTTACCTATTACGTGACCAGTTGGGGAAGGTAGACACAGTGGATCTTTGCCAATCCCCTTCGGTTGACCTTGAGAGTTATGATACAATCTTCATTGGCAGCTCTGTATATGCAGGTCAGATCAACAAGGCAGTAGCACGGTTCTGTACTGCAAACCTAACCATTTTACAGAAAAAGCAGATTGGGCTCTTTATTTGTTGTGGCCTGCCGGACAAAGCCATTGAGCAGCTGGAAACTGGTTTTCCCAAGAAGCTTGTGCAGATAGCCCGAGCCAAGGGGTATTTCGGCTATCAGCTAGACATGGCAAGACTCAGTTTTTTCGAGAGAATGCTGGTCAGGGTACTGGGCAAGCGACAAAACGAACGGGATATACGGCATGCCGCTATCAAGGACTTTGCCCAGATTTTCATGCAAGCAAGCTAAATGCCGAGTAACGGACAACCTTCCTGGGAAAGTAATGGATGCCAGTCTCATGCCAGACTACCTTGCTTATCTGCCCCACTAACATTCTCATCATGCCGAATGTGCATCACAAGAGATTTGTGAAGGACATTTTTCCCTAATTTTCGAAAGTAGTATACAGAGCCATAGCAGTATTCTGAATCGACAATAAGGATTTTGACCCGGTAAACCTCGAGGAGGTGCAGAAGTGAAGGAAAGATCTTTTGAGTACGAAGCTTTCCAAGAGCAGAACAGAGATAAGCTGGTTAGACTCTGGCTTGAACAAAGTCCATATAGAGCATCTGACTCTCCTCGCCCTGTCAGACGACGGCCCCGAGATCCTATTGAGAGCGAAGTACTCACACACCTTGCCAAGATACGCCTCGAGCAAGCACTGGCTACTCAGGAGCTTGTGATTCTTGGCCCTAGGAGGTATCGTCTACGTGTCTTCTAGCATCGATGAGCTTCAACCTCTCTTGGCTAAGGCTCTAGAGATCCCAGAACCATTCAAGCGGAGACTTTATGTCCTTGGCGTGATTACCCATGCGTTTGCTGAGGAGTCAGCTAGTCTACTACCAATTCTCGTTGGTGGAGGTGCGGTTGAGTTTTATTCCCTCGGTGGGTATGCCACTTATGACATCGATGTGGTGGTAGGCAATCGCGACAAGTTTGGTGCTGTACTCACCGAACTGGGCTTTTCTAAATGCCCCGGGGAAAGGCATTGGTATCATGAAGGGCTTAATATCGCTATCGAGGCTCCTGACAGTGTGCTTGCTGGCTCAATGGAGCGAGTAGCAACAGTGGACGTTGAAGGGTTGCTGGTTCATATCATTGGTATCGAGGATCTCATCATGGATCGCATCAGGGCGTGTGTATACTGGCGCTCAACGGCAGACTGCGAATGGGCCAGCCGCATGATGGCCATGCACGGAGACTCCATGGATTGGGATTACCTGGAGAAGCAAGCAAAGGATGAAAGGTTAAGCGATACCCTCTTGTCACTACGACACGACGATCACCGGCACCGGTGATTGCTCTAGCACCTGGGGAGTTATGTCACTGGCAAGAGTAGACGGTGTACCCTTGCCCATGAAAATCATATCTATATCGTCGCTTATCGCTAGCTGAATGATGCCCTCTACAGGATTGCCATTGCCTATGATAAGATCATGTTCTACATCGCTGATGAGGTAACGGTTACTATCGTAAAGCATGCTTACCGTTGGAGCTGCTCCGCCGCTTTCGTCAACATGCAGGATCAAGAGGGTAGCATCCAGCTGCCTGGCTAGCTGGGCAGC
>JAAYSL010000270.1 GCA_012518315.1 Bacillota bacterium
ATAGGCCGGAGCTAGCCATGGTACGAAAGCAAAGGGAAATGGCTGAGACTGCCTATACCGCTGTTAAGGATGAGCGGGACTGGACTATCAAATTGGCCGGGCAGTATAAGCCGGAGGATGATGTCATCCTGCAGTCCTCTATAGATTCGAATCTAGCCTTAGTCGGTACGGCAATTAAGACAAGGATCGAAGAGCCTGAGATAGACCTATCGAAGCTAGGTTTTTCTGGAAGTGGTTCAGGATCAGGTAGACCATCCTCTAGTGTAGATCCTTGGCAGGTGGAGCTAAGTGCCACCTATAGATTCGGAGATGGTGGTGCTCGGAGAGCTAAGCTCGAGGCAAAAGAAGCGGCAGTCAATAAGGCGAAAGTGCAGGAAGAAATGGCCAAAGACGGATTCTACCTTGAGATAAATAGTCGCTTGCAGCAGCTAGAACAAGCCTGGGGCGCCTATCAATTGGCACTAGAAGGAGCGAAAGCTGCCGAGGAGACCCTGGAACAGCTGCGTTTGCTTCATGAGTTGGGATCTGTAACCGGCAAGGAGGTAAGGGAAGGGGATCTGATGGTAGCCCAGGCCCAGAACCGAGTACTAGATACCGGTCTTACCTATGAAGCAAGTAAGAGTAAAGTAGCCTTAGCTATGGGAATAGATGCTATGCCATTGGTACAAGCCGTAGGGCAGGGCCAATGGGATGGCTTAGTGGAGAACTAGGAGCTGGGTGCTTTGAAAAACGAAGATCTTGTCCAAGACAAGCGCCGTGAGATACTGGATGCTGCCGAACTGGTATTTACCACCCGGGGTTTTACCGCGGCGAGGATGGATGACATCGCGGATACCGCGGGGGTAGCCAAAGGGACTTTGTACCTTTATTTCAGCAGCAAACAAGAGCTATTTGTTTCACTTCTAGAGGAGCGAACCCAGGAATACGTGAATACCCTAAGTGGGTGGCTAGAGCATGCTCACTCATTAAGCGAGTTTATCCACATCTCGGTGAAACTCCGGGGTCAGTTGTTTGTTAAGAATCAGAGGCTGGCCGAGTCAATGTCCCATTCAGTGCCGGATTTCCCTAAAGACTTGCAGCGCCGGGTGTGGGACCTAAGACGGGCATTGGAACAGCCCACCAAAGATGCATTAGCTCGGCTTTTGCCCCGGGACTTTCCTGTCGCTCCACCCAAGGTGGCTGCTATGGTAAATGGCGCAATAGATTATGTAGTAGCTGGCTGTATTTTTCACGGAGAACCTGTTGTACTAAATGATATCGCCCAGGACTTAGAATATGTTTTGCTGCCGGGTTTGTCACAAGGATAGAGAAACCATTTCTGGAACTGAAAGAGAAGGCCTTGGGTTGGCCACTATCTCGACGATGAAACTGGTCGGGAAACTGGGGGGGCACGTTGATGCTACAAGATTTGATCAAAGCAGGATATGGAATAGATGAAGACCTTAACTGTGCTGAAACCATATTATATGGGGCGAATATCGCCTATCAGCTGGGGTTCGATCCAGAAGATTTGAAAGTCGCCGCTGGCTTTGGTGGTGGGATGGCCATTGAAAGTGTCTGTGGGGCACTGACGGCGGGCATTATGGTGCTAGGTCGATTATGTGTCAAGGAAAAAGCCCATGAAAGTAGCCGGATCAAAGAGCTGACACAGGAGCTATTTGATGCCTATACCAAGGAAATGGGCAGCATCTACTGTGCACCTCTGAAGGCAGCACACC
>JAAYSL010000043.1 GCA_012518315.1 Bacillota bacterium
GTGTAGCCACGAGGGGTAGGTAGAAGTTCTAAGGAGTACCACAAAGCGAGGCAAATTCTCCTGTGAGGAGGATTTGCCTCCCCTACGTCAGGGCCGAAGGATACAGCCTAATACAGTTTCGGTTAGAATTGGCTGTTCCGGGAATCGAATGGGCAAGAGATAAGTGTTACGGGAGGAGTTAGTATGGGTAGATATTTCACCAGGAGGCTTATTCAGGCAATACCCTTGCTTTTTGGGATCTCGATCATATCCTTTTTCACTATGAGAATGATGCCAGGTGGTCCTATGGCAGGGTATTTGATGAACCCTCGGGTCACACCTGCAGATGTGGCGAGGCTGGAAGAAGCCTGGGGCCTTAATGAGCCACTGGTGAGTCAATATATAAAATGGCTCGGTTCTATGCTCAAAGGTGACTGGGGCTGGTCTTATCGTACAGGGTTGCCGGTTCTGGGGACCATCATGTTGCGTTTGCCCCAGACACTGCAGCTAATGCTTACCTCTTACTTTCTAGCAGCTATTGTGGCCATCCCTATAGGGATTTTCAGCGCGGTTTACCGCTATAGCATCTTTGATTACTGTGCCACGGTTTTCGCCTTTATGGGCTTGGCGATCCCCTCGTTCTGGTTTGCCGTGATGATGCAATTGGTGTTCTCTGTGCGCTTGGGGTGGTTGCCATCGGCGGGGATGGCTACTATTGGCCTCGAGTATTCTCTAGTTGATCGACTCCGCCATATGGTCATGCCAGTATTTGTCTTAGCCCTGATCGACATGGCGAGCTGGAGTCGCTATATGCGATCTAGTATGCTGGAAGTTGTGAGCCAAGACTATATCCGTACAGCTAGGGCCAAGGGTCTTTCTCATAGAGCAGTGATCTATAAGCATGCTTTGAAAAACGCACTCATACCTGTGGCCACTATTATGGGCCTTGATTTGCCAGTATTCTTCGGTGGTGCTGCTCTAACAGAGACGATTTTCGCTTGGCCGGGAATGGGACAACTCTTTGTCGATTCCGTTTTTAGCCGGGACTACCCTATTCTTATGGGTGTGCTCATGCTGACGGCGGTTCTGGTGGTCATTGGCAACTTGCTAGCGGATCTCACCTACGGGCTTCTAGATCCACGCATACAGTATGATTGAGGGGGGGATGGAAGATGAATAGAAGTGCTAATATAGATTGGGGAGAGCTATCGGTAAACCAGGATACGATGGAGACACGGCCGGTAGAAAGTCCGTGGCGCCAGGTAGTGCGGAGGTTTCGCCGAAATCGGTTAGCTGTTTTTGGCTTTATTGTACTGGTGATTCTATGCATTTTGAGCATCCTCACCCCCTGGATAGCACCACATGATCCAGCTGCCATTGATCTTTTCAATATCCAAGCTCCACCAAGCCCCGAGCATTGGATGGGCACCGATGATCTTGGCCGTGATACACTGACCCGCCTCTTATATGGTTCGAGGGTAACCTTACTGGTGGCTCTATCAGCAACCACCATCGGTGTCTTAGTAGGGGTTGTTCTGGGCGGCATTTCCGGTTACTATGGTGGGTTTGTGGACACTTTAATCATGCGTTTCATCGATGTCATGCTGTCTTTTCCAACTTTGTTCTTGCTAATCATCCTATCGGCATATGTAAAGGCGACTATCCCTGGGATAGTGGCCATCATCGGG
Organism: Bacillota bacterium; assembly: GCA_012518315.1. Lineage (GTDB taxonomy): Bacteria > Bacillota > Limnochordia > DTU087 > DTU087 > JAAYSL01. Next base: position 1,668 of record JAAYSL010000043.1, read on the forward strand.
TTTACCAGCTGGATGGGGATAGCAAGGCTTGTCAGGGGAGAACTGCTTTCCCTAAAAGAGAAGGAGTTTGTTGAGGCAAGCCATGCGGTTGGCGCAAAAGATGGGCGGATTATCTTCCGCCACCTAATCCCCAATGCCATGGGACCTGTGATTGTAGCCGGAACCTTGAATATCGGTTATGCGATCTTGTACGAATCTTCCTTGAGCTTCTTAGGGGTGGGGATCCAGCCACCTGCCGCTAGCTGGGGCAATATGTTGACTAATGCCCAGTCATATGTGGTAAATGCCCCGTGGTTAGCTTTTTGGCCAGGGATCTTCATTTTCGTGACAGTGCTGTGCTTTAATTTTGTCGGTGATGGGCTACGAGACGCACTTGACCCTAAGTTAAAGTAGCGGGGGGAAGATGTGGCATAGATTAGGTAGGAAGGGATAAAGTAGGAACCCCGGGAAGAAATGGAGAAATACAGATAAGACAACAGCCCCAACAAGGAGGGAGCGCCTTTGAATCAGGCACCAAACATACTGGTTGCACATGAACTGGGTGATCAGCTTATTGCAAGGATTGCGGAAACGGCGCCTAAGGCGAGTCTGCGGATGAAAGGACGTCAAGATGTAGACGCAGCCGATATGGCTTGGGCGGAAATCTTCTTTGGTTGGCCACCCCGTCGGTTGCTAAAGGAGGCCTCGCGGTTAGGTTGGGTGCACCTACCTAGTGCCGGAGCCGATGGGTATACCGACGGGGGCATTTATGCACACCCAGGGGTCATCTTAACCAACTCCAGTGGGGTTTTTGGGATTCCCTTAGCTGATCATGCTTTCAGTATGATGCTAGCTTTTAGCCGAACTCTACACACTTATATACGGTTTCAGCAGGAGAAACACTGGGAGAAGCTGCCTGATTCAGGGGAGCTCTATGGCAAGACACTGGGGATTATCGGTCTTGGCGATATTGGCACAGAGGTTGCTTTAAGGGCTAAGGCCTTTGGCATGGAGATATGGGCACTAAAGCGCCGAATCGCCACCAAGCCGGATTATATAGATCAGCTAGTAGGCCCGGCGGGGCTGCGGGATCTTCTAGAGGTAAGTGATTATGTGGCAATTGCTCTACCTTTGACTGATGAAACTAGAAAGCTTATCGGTGAAAAAGAGCTGCGTTGCATGCAATCCCATGCTGTCTTGATTAATGTAGGCCGAGGTCCGATTATCGATGAAGCAGCGCTAATAAGGGCCCTTCAGGAAGGGTGGCTGCGAGGGGCTGGTCTTGATGTTTTTGAAGAAGAGCCACTACCAAAGACTAGTCCCCTTTGGGATATGCCCAATGTAGTGATCACGCCACACTCAGGTGGTGTTACACCGGAGTCCGACCGTAGGACAACGGAGATCTTCTGCCACAACCTAAAGCGATGGCTAGAGGGACGTAGGGATGAAATGACCAATCTTGTGGACATGCAGGCTGGCTACTAAGCCAGTAGCCAGCCTGGTTACCGAGAGCTGGCTTTGTAGCTAATCAAGTAGATGATCCATAGGTGGGACGGGTAGAAAACATAGAAAAACCATTTGGACCAGGCACCCCCTCTACCCAGCTCACCATTGTACAAGAAGAAAAGAGGCAGGGCGAAGACCATCATCCACTGAAAGTTCTCAAGAAATACCTGCTCTAGGGTTAATGGGCCAAGTAATGTGGGCAAGAGCGCTCCAACGGTATAAAAAACAGCGAGCAGACCCTTTCTCCCTCGAAAGAGATAAAAGACAAGAACCATCATTACTCCATAGATATTGGCTTCAGTAAAGAGCATTGTTATCACTAAGAGCAAGGTGCCGGGTATGCCCAAAAGGTAATCCCCGGTGCTTCTCATTTCCTCAAAGCAAGACATCAAAGCTACTCCCAAACCAAGTGAAAGAAATATGTTATTATGTAGCCCAATATCGGTGGGGAACAGGTATGTCAAAATGCCAGAGCCAATCGCCATGATGATAGCCGCGCCCAGTAGCCGAGCTATATACCGAGGCTTGCTCCTCGTATGAAAAAATCCCTCAACAGAGAGGAAAAAGAAGACCGGTGCGACTATTCTACCCAGATAGCGGAACCATAAAGGCATGGCGGGGATGAACTGTTTTAGATGATCTAGTACCATGAGAATTGCCGCGATAGTCTTCAATTGGAAGCTGTTTAATGAGTAGGGCTGCTTTTTCAACCCGCTCCCTCCTTAGATTGTTTTAAGTCTGCGTGACTTTGGCTGATGGTGATTACCTCATGGTCCTACTGTCTCTAACAGTAACAGTATGAACGATGATAGCCAGATCATGCAAGCATTATAGATTGCGGCAGGCAAAACCCCAAACATTCGGACAAATCACACAAC
>JAAYSL010000271.1 GCA_012518315.1 Bacillota bacterium
CTCATCGATGATCACACCATTGCTATCACAACTAAGAGTGCTGTAGACCCAGCTCGTTTTCTGGAGCAGTTTGGGACAGGTCTGTACATTATTCCCAAGCATATTCTAGAGGGCCTATCACCGGAGGAACTGGCCAGAGCTGATGCTTTGTTGAATCCAAAAGTCGGTAGTGGCCCCTTCCGTTTCGTTAAGTATGTAACAGACCAGTATGTGGAGTTGGAGAAGAACGAGAACTACTATAAAGGGCCAGCCAAAGTGGATCGTATCTTCGTCCGGATTGCAGGGGCTTCCTCTATCGCTACTCAGCTGATCAAAGGTGAGATTGATCTAGTAGCTGGTCCAGGTATTGGGGAGATCCCCCTTCAGGACTGGGAGTTAATCCAGAAGGCAGAGGGAATCCGCCCAGTGACTGAGCCATCTTTGGGATATCAGTTTATGAGTATCAACAATAATCGGCCGTATCTCAAGGATGCACGGGTTCGCAAGGCTTTGGCCTTAGCCATCAATAGAGAACTAATGGTTAAGCAGCTTTACAAAGGTGAGGGTGTTGTAGCTCGGGGGCCATTTTCACCAGTCACTCCCTATGAGAATGCAGACATAGAACCCTTACCTTATGATCCCAATACAGCTCGGCAGCTGCTCCAAGAGGCTGGGTGGAAGAAGGGTCAAGCCTTGGAGTTACTGGTACCTACCGGCAACAAACAGCGGGAACAGTCCGGTAGCATCATTCAGGCCAACCTGCAGGCAGTAGGTATTCCGGTACGGATTCAGCAGCTGGACATGCCAACAACCATTAACCGAGTGTTTTCCGGTGATTATGATCTAGTCCTATTTGGCTGGACCGATACTTTTGATCCGGATCATGTACGCTCTACCTTTGGCACCGGCGGCCAGTATAACATGGCTAACTATTCTAATCCCAGGGTGGATGACCTCATCGAGAAAGCCGGTTCAGAGCGGGATCCCAAGAAGCGGAAAGTACTCTATGATGAGCTGCAGGTACTCTTCCAGGAAGAGGTGCCGGTAGTCTTCCTGTACTATCCGAATATGTTGGCTGCTGTCAATGAGAGATTAGTTAATGCTGATCCGAGTATTGTTTACTTTGAAGCACTAGCTGCTGAGTGGGATATAAAGGAGGCAAAATAGGTGGCAAAGCAAATACCGAAAACTGGTCAGGAATTGCTCAATGTCATTGATTATCTAAAAGACAACTTTGCTACCGATCTGGAGCATGTGCGGAGCTTTTTGCGCCAACCCAGTGTCAGCTACACCGGTGAAGGCATACAAGCCACTTGTGAGCGCATTGTCACCATGATTGAGGAGCTGGGGGGTGCCGGTCGAGTAATAGAGACACCTGGTCATCCTATAGCATTTGGTAGGCTAGATCAGGGGGCCCCCCATACAGTGCTGGTATACGGGATGTATGACGTAATGCCCGCGGATGAGCCTGATTGGTCAGTAGATCCATGGGCGGCAGAGATCCGCGACTTACCAAAACTGGGAGAGTCGGTTGTGGCCCGTGGCGCCGTTAATACCAAAGGCCCCTTAGGAGCATTTTTTAGGGCCATTGCCGGGTATCAAAAAGCGGCAGGCAAGCTTCCGGTTAACCTACTCTTTGCCATCGAAGGTGAAGAAGAGATGGGTAGCCGCCACTTTGTACCCTTTGTAGAAGAGCATATCGATGAGCTTAAGGAAGCAGATGCTGTGCTATTTCCCTTCTTTAGTGAAGATGAGCTAGGTATGCCTTCTATGACCTTAGGCACAAAGGGTATCCTCTACTTTGAGCTAGAGTGTCAAGGCGGGGACTGGGGTGGCCCTACGGAGAGAGGTATCCATGGCTCATACAATGCCTGGGTAGCCAATCCCATTTGGCGATTGGTGCAAGCCATGTCTACCTTTGTGGATAAGGATGAGAATATCCTGGTCAAAGACTTCTTCCAGGGGGTTAAGCCTCTACCGGCTAGAGAGCTAGACATCCTAAAAGGACAAGTAGAGGCGGGTATCATGGATGAAGCACCTTTTATGGAGTTTGATCATGTGCGTCGCCTAAAGGATGGGGAACGGGGTTTCCCTGCCTGGAAACGGCTGTTTAGTCAGCCTCAGTTTAATATCGATGGAATCGTTGGTGGGTATATAGAAGAGGGTACGAAAACTCTCTTGCCCCACCGGGCACTAGCCAAGATGGATGTGCGTATGGTTCCGGAAATGGATGCTGACCAAGTTGTCCAGGCTATTCGCCAGCACCTGGATGAGCACGGTTTTGAAGATATCGAGATGCGGGTTCTAAACATCTATCCCTGGTCAAAGGTGAGTATGGAGGAAAAAGCTATCCAAGCGATGCTCTCCACCTATGAGGTGATGGGCCGCACGCCTCAGATTTGGCCACTAAATCCTGGCTCAGCTCCATACTATGTATTTGAACGAATCTTAGGTGTACCATATGTAACCGGAGGTCTCGGCCATGGCAGCCGGCAGCACTCTAACGATGAATACTGTACAGTGCGGGGTATTCTAGACTTTGAGATCTCCATTGTCCGTTGGCTATACACCTATGCTAAGCTGATGCAAGAGGAGTGTCAGGGTTGTGGATGTAGCGGGAGATGTGGGGAGGCGAAAGCGTGAGACTAGCCTATCTTGTCCCTGCTCCCATTTCTCTAAGTATGGGAGCGGCGGAAGTTAGAAATCGGGAGAAGTTCCTGCGGGAAGTAGCCTCTTCTCATGTCACGGTGGATCTGGTGGAAGCGGGGGAAGGCCCCGCTTCCATCGAATCAGCTCTGGAGGAGTACCTAAGTGTGGCTGGTGCCGCTTTGGCAGTGGAAAGGCTAGAAGCTGCCGGTTATGATGGTGCTCTGCTTGGTTGTGCCGGAGACCCTGGTTTGGACGCCCTTCGGGAAGTGGCTGAGCAAATGGTTATAGCAGGTCCTGGCGAGGCCAGCTTCCTTATGGCAGCTTCCTTGGGCCGCCGTTTTACTGTATTAGCACCGACACAAAGCACCGTAGGGCCTACCTATGACCAAGTAGCTCGAACCGGTATAGCTACCAAGTTGGCTTCAGTTCGCTCCGTAGATATCCCGGTTTTGGAGATACGTGCTGATCGAGCAGCGACTCTTAAGCAGGTGGAAAAAGCCGGGCGGAAAGCCTTAGAACAAGATGGAGCTGATGTTTTGGTATTGGGCTGCATGAGCCTGGCATTCTTAGCTGTCGATCGTGAGCTAAGTGATAATCTAGGAGTGCCGGTGGTAAATCCGGTGGTAGCAGGGCTCAAGTATTTGGAGGCCCTGGTTGCTGCAGGGCTTCGACCATCCAAGCTTGCGTATCCAAGGCCCCCAAAACTGACTGGCGGCAAAGGAGTAAGCTCTCTACGATTGGTCGCGCAAGGAGGAACAAACAATGAATGAAGAGACGATATGTCAAGAAAAACAATTTCTAGAAAAGGTAACAGGCAATGTAGCTTGGCCTCTGGTTGAGCAATTCGCTACCCTGAACAGAGAATCAGGCTCGATAGATGAAAAAAAGGCCAGTGACTATATAGTGGAAAAATGTCGGGCGGCCGGTGTGCCTGTTACTCTATATAATCCAAAGCTTTATTTGAGTCTTCCCCGGGAGACTAAGGTGAAAGTCGGTGGGGAAGAACCCGTAGAGCTTGTAGGCAAGACGCCAGCTTTTTCAGTATCCACCGGTGATACCGGCATTACCGGCAAACTAGTATACCTGCCCTCCCAGTTTGCCCAGGGTGGCGGTGATCTGTTTGATTCACTATTGGAAGGCGAAGGGCACGTTGACCTTACAGGTACCATTGTATTAACAGAAGGGTTTCCCTTACCACAGAAGATGAAGGATGTACAGGAAAAGGGTGCGGTAGCTGCCGTCTTTATTCATCCCGGTGAGCGCATTCATGAGATGATCTGCACACCAATTTGGGGAGCTCCTGATCTAGACAACAAGGATCAAAGACCAACCCTGGCAGTGGCCTCGGTGAACCGCAGTGATGGAGAAAAGCTCATTGCTGCTGCTAAGAAAGCACAGGCAGCAGGAAATGAGCTAGCAGTGACAGTGATCACCAACCTAGAGGAAGGTCTTTACACTTGTCCACTACCGGTGGTCACCATTCAGGGCAATGGTGATACTGAAGAATTCGTTTTACTCCATGGTCACCTAGACTCTTGGCACTATGGGATTGGAGATAACGCTGTGGGTTGTGGTGCCATGCTGGAGTTAGCTCTCGCACTGTACGAGCACCGTGACAGACTAAAACGCTCTGTTCGTATAGCTTGGTGGCCGGGACACTCCACCGGTAGATATGCGGGCTCGACCTGGTACGCTGACCAGTTTGGTGTTGAGTTAGCTGAAAACTGTGTTGCACAGGTAAATTGCGACTCTCCTGGCTGTCGATGGGCCACAGTCTTTGAAGAAGTATCGTGGACAGCGGAGCTGGCAGGGTTTACCCAGCAGGTGATTAAGGATATGACCGGTCTGTCATCCACCGGTGAACGGCCTCCTAGAGCTGGGGACTGGTCCTTCAATAATCTAGGAATAAGTGGAACATTGATGCTTTCTTCCACTATTCCCGATGACCTCCGGAAAGAAAAGGGATATTATGGTGTCGGTGGCTGTGGTGGCAACATTGAGTGGCATACTGAAGCAGATACCCTGGAAGTTGCCGATAAAGAGCTTCTCATCCGGGATATGAAGGTATATGGTGCCTTGATTTGGCGCCTAGCTACCATGGAAGTCTTGCCTTTGGACTTTAGAGCCACTATAGCTGACATGCACGCTGCTTTAGGTGAATATGCTACGGCAGCAAAAGGGCATTTTGACCTCAATCCAGTAGAAGACGAGCTACAGAAGCTAAATGCATGTCTTGATAACCTAATGGCAAGATCCGACATATCTGCGACGGCACTCAATCAAGCCCTAGTAAAGCTTAGTCGCATTTTGATGCCTTTGCACTTTGCCCGGGATGGTCAGTTCCGTCAAGATCCTGCTCTCCAGGTTCCTCCACTACCTGACTTGGCAGCAGCTAATCAGATTGCTGGGTTGCCAGAGGGGAGCTTGGATCACTATTTCGCCCTAACTTCTTTGATTCGAGGGCGTAATCGAGTTATATATGGGCTAAGAGAGGCACAATTGATCGTTGAGGAACTACTGGGCACTGTGGGTAAGTAATGGGACAATATCAAAGGTCCTCGGCTGAATAACCCATGGGGCCTGGCTTGGAATACTAGGGCCGGAGACTAGAGAACTGGCCCTAGTAGGCCTTTCGTCGTAGCCATGAGGTGCCAAAGAGAAAACCCTTGATTC
>JAAYSL010000272.1 GCA_012518315.1 Bacillota bacterium
CAGCCCGGGAAGTCTCTGTGCCGAAGACTCCATCGATGGCTCCCCGGTAATATCCCCAGCTTTGGAGTTTCCACTGAACCAACCGCACGTCATAGCCGCCACTGCCCCAGTACAAAGTAGGCTTGACCTGGGCTTCTACTGCTCTTGGTGTCATTAGTGGTTCAGCTAGACCACAGAGCATCAGGGCAAGTGTTAACGCAACTAAGAGTAGAGCTCCACGCCTCATATCTCCAATACCTCCTACCATTGCTACCATTCTTCCTCGTCGGATTTGCCATCACCCCTGCACAGTCTCGTATTGTACAAGGAGGTTTGCTTGTAGTGTCTTGCAGTTCGCCCTATTTTATACTTGATCAAGGCGCAAATTGGCAAATCCAGTGGGAAGGGGATAGCTACTAAAGTCAGTGTCTAGGATTAGGAAGTAGACCACGGGACAAGGTTTACCCTACGTTAACAATCTCCCTAAGTTTGGATGATCCGACCTGGCAGGGAAAAAACCAGGGGTCAAGAATAAAGATACATTTAGCCACTCTAACTTGGGAAGGAGGTGCTCACGTGAGTAGATATATCTTGCGCCGCTTGCTTGCCATGGTCCCATTGCTGCTGGGGATATCGTTTATCGTGTTCTCTTTGTTGAATATCTTACCGGGTGACCCTGTCAGCATCATGCTCAGTTCCAATCCACACATAACTCCAGATGCTGAGACAATCGCGCAACTAAAAGCTCAATATGGACTAGACAAACCCTTGATGACCCAATATCTAATCTTTCTGGGGAATCTACTCAAGGGAGATTTAGGCACCTCTATGTATACCCAACAGCCAGTTCTAACAGCCATTGCGGAACGCATGCCCGCCACTATCCAACTGGCATTGGCGGCCTTGGTGATCAGTATAGTGATTGCTATACCCGTAGGTGTAATCTCAGCTGTAAGGCAGTACTCATGGATTGATCATCTTTGTCTAATCGGTGCCCTTATTGGTGTATCTATGCCCAGTTTCTGGCTTGGTCTACTTCTTATGCTGGGTTTTTCCCTGAAACTGCGCTGGTTGCCCCTATCTGGCATGGGGTATCTTTATAATGGCCTCGGTGATGTACTGCATCACCTGATCATGCCGGCTTTTACCTTGGGATTTGGAATGGCCGCTTTACTAGCTAGAGTCACCCGATCCAGCATGTTGGAAGTCCTGGGACAAGATTACATCCGAACTGCCCAGGCCAAGGGACTACCTGAAAGAACAGTGGTCTATCGCCACGCGCTACGGAACGCGTTCATCCCCATACTGACTGTACTGGGTGTGCAGTTTGGATATCTCCTTGGCGGTTCAGTAATTGTAGAAACCATCTTTAGCTGGCCAGGGATAGGCAGGTTAGCGGTAAACTCCATCCTGAATAGAGATCTTCCAGTTGTGCAAGGAACAGTGCTTGTCTTTACTTTGATCTTCATTTTGACTAACTTGCTCGTGGACATTCTCTATGCGGCGATTGATCCCCGTATCCAGTACGATTAGCCGGAGGTGTAGCAAATGGCGCAAACACAGTTAGCAGGACCAACTGAACACAGCGTTTCCCGCAGCAACCGTGCCTGGCAGCAGTTCCGGCGTAATCGATTGGCCATTGTGGGGCTGGTGATCATCTTGGTACTATGGGGGACTACCCTGTTAGCGGATTATGTAACTCGTCATGATCCTTATGAAATGGATCTGGAAAACCCACTCTTGCCGGTTGGTAGCCCTGGCCACTGGTTGGGGACAGATAATTTCGGACGAGATGTCTTTAGCCGGATTGTGTGGGGCGGTAGGGCCTCATTGTCTGTAGGGATTGTGGTTGTGGGAATCTCAGCAACCATCGGGTTAGTTCTCGGAGTAATCTCCGGGTATTATGGCGGTTGGGTTGATATACTGGTGATGCGGATCACAGACTTGTTTTTCGCTTTCCCCTTTTTCATTCTAGCTATTGGAGTAATCGCCGCCTTAGGTCCTAGTTTACGGAATGTAATGCTGGTATTAGGTTTGGTGACCTGGCCTGAATACGCCCGTATGGTACGGGCCAAGACTTTAGCTTTAAAGGAAGAGGCCTTCGTGGAAAGTGCCAGGGCGGCAGGAGCCACAGACATTCGCATCATGTTTTACCATGTATTGCCCAACTGCTTAGGTCCAGTCATTGTTATGGCTACTTTAGGAATGGCCAATGCTATCCTGGCAGCTGCAGGCCTTAGTTTCCTGGGAATGGGAGTGCAGCCACCGGAACCTGAATGGGGGTCAATGCTTAACGAAGCAAGAATGTACATGCGCACAGCCCCCCACCTGATCATTGTGCCTGGCCTTGTGATCATGTTGGCTGTTCTTGGACTGAACTTTCTCGGTGATGGCCTAAGGGACGCACTCGACCCCAAGATGCCTACTGCTTAGTAGTAACCTTTTGCCCAAGAGCCGTGGATGCTATGGAGATGGACTCATACTGATCCGTGCATCCAGAAGTCCCGGTATGTTGTAAAAACAAAAAGGAGGATGACAGTAAATGCAAAGAAGCCGATTGATTGTCTTGATGCTTGCAGCCATACTAATGCTGTCTTTCAGCACTTGTCTGGCGGCCACTCCCAGAGAAGGGGGTACACTGAATATCGCCATTAAGAATGTAGGTACTCTAGATCCCCACCTCACATCTAGCGATTTTGATTTCGCCGTACTGAGCCAAATTTTTGATACTCTAGTAGCTACTGGCAAGGATAGTTCTCCCATCCCTCGGCTAGCTACTTCCTGGGAAAACCTAGATGACACCACCTGGGTTTTCCACCTGCGTCAGGGAGTTTACTGGCACGATGGCAATGCTGTATTCCCCAAGGGAAAAAGCAGGGAAGTTGTAGCTGAAGATGTGAAGTATTCCTTGGAAAGGGTTCTGGATCCAGAGACCAAATCCCCCTCTGCTGGGGCCCTCAAGAACATAACGAGCATCGAAATCATCGACGATTTCACCATCAAACTAGTGACCGAATCGGCCGATCCATTTCTCCTGGATGCCATTCGCCTGGCGGGTATCGCTATAGTCCCCAAAGAGGCAGTGGAAAAACTTGGAGCAGCTAGATTTGCCCGTGAGCCGGTAGGATCCGGTCCTTTTAAGCTGGTTAAGTTTATACCGGACGACCAGGTTACCTTGCAGCGCAATGAAGATTACTGGAAGAAACCACTATTAGGTGGGGTCACTTTCAAGATTATTCCCGATGATATTGTCACCGTTATGGCCCTAGAGGCCGGGGATGTTCATGTCTCCATGTCTGTGCCTCCTAGTGAAGTTGATCGCTTACGAGAAGATCAGCGAATTCGTTTGTACCGTAGTGCCCAGGGCTGGTACCGTGGTTTAGGGTTTAATGTACAGGCCAAGCCCTTTGATGAGCTGAAGGTAAGAAAGGCCTTAGCTATGGCTACGGATCTAGATAGCGCAGTCAGCAACGTTTTTGGCGAGAACGCTATTCGTGCTTACGGACAGGTAGCTCCTGGCCTAATCGGCTATGATCCGAGCCTGGCAGAGCTATGGCCATATGATCCCGATGGGGCATTGGCCTTGCTCGAAGAAGCCGGTTTTACCCATGGTTCAGACGGTTTGCTGCAGCGAGATGGGGAGAAGCTCTCAGTAGAGATCAAGACTATGAATGAGCCAGCTCGTGTCAAGATGGTTACCATCATGGTCACTCAATTGCGCAAACTCGGGATTGACGCCAAGCTAGCCATTCAGGAGGTTGGAACTTGGGTAGCTGACCTGCAAAGTGGTAATACCGGATTGTTTATGGATTTCGCCTATAGCGGCCCCACCGGCCTACATGCTATGTTCCACTCTGAAAACGCCGGGGCGAGTAATGCTCATTTCTATGGAGATCCCCAGGTAGACGCTCTGCTTAGCAAAGGTAGTACTACCATTGATACAAAGGACAGGGAGGCCATTTGGAAAAAGGCCCAGCGCCAGATCATGGAAGATGTCGTGATAATTCCCCTCTACTTCGAATTTGGTTATACCGCGGCAGATGCTAAAGTAAACGACTTTATCCCGCAGGAATGGAACCTCAACCTGGTCAGTGAGGAGAATAACGTCTGGTTAAGTCGTTAACGGTGCCCTTTAGCTCCCTAGTGGGAGCTCTGACACACGGGGGGAAGCAAGCCTCTTGGCTGCTTCTTCCCCGTTTTGTTAACGCTCCAAAACCAAGAAAGGAAGTGGATGTAGTGCTCGATTGGAATCAAATCGAGACCAGAATTCCGGATTATCAGGTGTTTTGGACAGTCGATGAGCTTAGGAAAAGATCAGACAAACTGGTAGCACAGTATCCCGGTATTGTGGACGAGACGATTATTGGCTACAGTCGGGGAGGAGAGCCCATCTACTGCCTGAAGATCGGTCAGGGCAGAAAGCGAGCCATCTGGTTTGGGTGTCCCCATCCCAATGAACCTATTGGGACTTTGACCATAGACTTCTGGGCTGAGACACTAGCTCAGGATGATACCCTTCGAAAGCAGCTCGATTGCACCTTTTTTTTGGTCAAGTGTATTGACCCAGACGGCACCCGCCTTAATGAAGGGTGGTTTAAAGGTCCCTTCGATTTCTACAAATATGCTCGGAATTTCTACCGCCCGGCCGGTAAGGACCAGGTGGAGTGGACTTTTCCCATCCACTACAAGACATTGCATTTTGATTCACCTTTACCCGAGACCCAGGCCCTAATGAAGTTAATCGATACAGCCCAGCCTCATTTTCTGTATGCCCTGCACAATGCCGGCTTTGGTGGAGCTTATTTTTATCTAAACCGGCCGATGCCATCACTTTACCCC
>JAAYSL010000273.1 GCA_012518315.1 Bacillota bacterium
AAGTGAGGCTAAGGAGCCAGATGGTACTCATTGGGTTAGCCTAAAAGACACTGGCCGTCCTGAGTCGGGAGTTTCTTTACGCATTGGGTGGAAGTGGAAAACGGCTTTAACAAGCTGCTTCTAGCCGAGGTGGTTCACACTCTTATGACACTATGCTAATCGGGCACCCCAGGCAAAAGGTCTATCTAACGGTAGGTGCCACTGATCTTCGGAAAGCCGTCGATGGTCTGGCGGCCATCGTTCAACTGGACTTTGACTTAAATCCTTTTGAGCCTTGCCTCTTTGCCTTCTGCAGCCTGCAAAGAAACAAAGTGAAAATCTCGGAATGGTCAGAACGGGGCTTTTGGCTTCATTATTTCCGTTTAGAACAAGGCAGACTACCTTGGCCCAGGGAAGGTGAGGAGATAAACCCCTTAGCTCGTACTTGGCGAGACTTGCGTTGGCTGTTGGGACCCCATTAAAACCAGTTGAACAGCGCCTGGTAAAGTTGCCCATATACACCCTGTAAGCGAAGGCTGGCAATTGCTAGAGCTATCCTCTACAATGCACCGATCCTTATTCTCGATGAAGCAACATCCTCGGTAGATACTGAAACAGAAGCACAGATTACTGCCGCACTGCAGAACCTAGTCAAAGGCCGAACAACTAATCGTCATTGCCCACCGGTTGTCTACTATTCGGAATGCCGACAAGATCATCGTGCTACAAAATGGGGAGATCGTAGAACAAGGAAATCACGAGCAATTGTTGCAGCTTGATGGTCTATAAGCCAAGCTTGTTAGAAAAGATGCCGACAATACTACTTTCGAAGGGCGACCATCAATGGCGGGCCCGTAGACCCAGAATGCTATCATAGAAAGGAGCCTACAAATGGCGAAATATGAGATCAATCCCTTGGTGGCTTGTTGTACCCTCTTTCGCCATAGGGTTGCAGCTTTTCCAACCATGCCTTTTCCATTTGCCTGAGCTCCCAGCGTGTATCGGTATCTTCAGTGACTTCTTTCTCCTCAATCTCTTCGTAGGTGAAGTTTCCTACTCCTAGTTCATCCCAGTCTCTCTGCAACTCGGAATTCGCATGTCTTCCCATATCCAGTTGCATACGGAGAGTCAGCCACCGGTTTTTTAGATTTGGGCAGGCACCTATAAGAATTCTGCCACTGACAGTGTTCGTCACTTGGTATACACCCATATAGGTTTTCACCTGCTGGTACTGCTGCTGTAGTTCTTTGCGTCTTTGCTTGTCCATATTTCTATCCTTTCATGTTCCCCAGGTATGATTAAGCCGCCGGCAATGCGCTCAAGAACGGTCTCAATTCCACTATTCCTAATAGCCCATTTCCTTTAGTATGCGGGATAGCACCCGGAGCCTTTCTCCAATGATCTCACCATCCTCACTAAGGGCTTGAGCAAACAGCTTAATATCGCCATCGATCATGGGGTTTTCTGTACAGACGGATACGCTCATAGCATCCCCTTGCAGCCCAATCCGGTCAATTGCTGTTTTGTCAGGATCATACAGTCTTGGGAAACGATATGCTTCCTGGAAATACGAGATGCCTCTGCAGACCAGAATAGCAAGATCAAGCACGCGGTGCATAGGCAGCTCTTCTGACTGACGGGACCATTTCTCTCCCGTATGGCGCCATACCTTTGCGGAAATATCTAGTTTGCCTCTTTCATTCCACTGGGCAAGGCCTAAAGAAAGCCCCTTGGCATCTGAATCATAGGCATTACGTCCATCTACATTCTCATAGTCCTCAGCCACAATAACAGGCTTATGCTTAAGTGTAGTTGGTATCTTCATTGTAGTCATCTCCCTTTTGTTATTCATACTTCAGATTCGAAACATATACCCCTATAATACACCAACCACATTTACTTGTCTACTGATTTACTGGTTTACTAATTTACTACCTGTTCTCGGAAAAGGGGCTTGTGACAACTGACAACTCCAATCAAGAGGTGTTCATACATTGATGCAGAAAACTACATCTGTACAGGTTACTTCTACCTCCGCCAGTAGGTGGGAGGACCTGATTACGTACCCGTTCCAGCTCTATAGATGGTCTGGAACGCATATCACCTGCCAAGCGGAGGCCAGATAAATGACCCCATCGCCGATAATAAAACCGACTAGGATTTTCTACAATGCAAAGATTATCACCCTAGATCCTTCACTTCCTGTGGCTGAGGCCATGGCCATAGCTGGGGACAGGATCCTCGCGGTGGGTAAAGATGAGGATATATCCGCTTTGGCCCCCCGGGATGCCGAGCGTGAAGACCTGGGCGGCCAAGTGATCGTTCCCGGTTTCAATGACAGCCATATGCACCTGCTAAGTTGGGGGGAAGGAATGGATGGGGTCGACTTGACGACAGCTTGCTCTGTTGGTGAAATGATCCGGCTGGGTCAGGAATTTGTCCGCAGCAATCCACGCCAAGATTGGATTGTAGGACGGGGATGGAATGATGAGAACTTTCTCACCAAGACTCTACCAACCAGGGATGACTTAGATCACGTCTCAGCTTCCCGCCCGGTAATCTTCACCCGGGTCTGCGGCCATATCTGTGTAGCTAACTCAAGGGCACTGGAAATGGCATGCATTGACGCCAATACGCCCGACCCGCCAGGCGGTAGCATTGATCGGGGAGATGCCGGGGAACCTACCGGTATCCTGCGGGAGAACGCAATGGCGTTGGTAAGAGACTTGATCCCAACACCAACTATTACCGACCTAAAGCGGATCCTTCATAGGGCTAGCCACGCAGCTGCCGCTCAAGGGTTAACCACCGTCCAAACCAATGATCTAGATGGAGCCGCGACACTAACCATGCGGCTAGAGGCTTATCGCCAGTTAGCGGATGCTGGCGAGCTGCCCATCAGGGTGAATCTCCAAGCGACCATGCCCACCCCCAACGATCTAGCCGCTTACCTTGAGGTGCGCAAGTACTATCCTGACCTAGGCCCTCACCTCACCTTCGGACCGCTCAAGTTGCTCGCGGACGGCTCCCTAGGCGCCAGAACCGCTGCCCTCACCCATCCCTACCGGGATGCGCCTGATACTTGTGGGATGCCCCTCTATACCCAAGCTGAGCTGGATGAGCTTGTCTGGCTAGCGGCCAAGGCCAATCTGCAGGTGGCTGTACACGCCATCGGGGATCACGCCATTGAAATGGTGATAGCCAGCTACGAGCGGGCTAAACAGTCTGTTCCCAACTGGACTGCCCGTCCCCGGATCATCCACTGTCAAATTACCAGACCTCGGCATCTTGCCCGCATGGGCGCCCTAGGGATCGTAGCTGATATTCAGCCTATCTTCGTGCCAACCGACCTGCACTTTGCCGAAGAAAGAGTCGGTACCACCAGTGCTGAGTATGCCTATGCTTGGAAAACGATGAGTCAGATGGGTATCCACACTGCGGGAGGCTCCGATTGTCCCGTCGAGAACTGTAATCCTCTTTGGGGCATGCACGCCGCCATCACCCGCCAAGATCGTGAAGGCAACCCCCAGGGTGGCTGGCACCCAAGAGAGCGCCTCACCCCAATGGAAGCTCTGGCACTGTTCACAACAGGCTCAGCCTACGCAGCCCATGAAGAAGCCGTAAAGGGCAGCCTGACTGCCGGAAAACTGGCAGATTTCGTAGTACTGCCGGCAGACCCAACACAAATAGCTCCAGATGAACTACTGCATATGCGAGTAACAGCTA
>JAAYSL010000044.1 GCA_012518315.1 Bacillota bacterium
CCGAAGGTAAGGGGCCCTAGCTCCTCACTCATACCCCATTCGGTCACCATCTGGCGAGCCCGTTTCGTGGCCCTTTCCAGATCGTTTTGGGCTCCAGTACTAATTTCATCAAAGGCCAGTTCCTCAGCGGCCCTACCACCTAAGAGGTGGGTGAGTTCATCGATTAGCTCTGATTTGGTGACAACGTATCGATCTTCTGTTGGCAGTGTCATGGTATAGCCACCGGCCATACCCCGACCGATGATACTGACTTTATGCACCGGATCAGAATGGGGCAGATAGTTGGCAACCACCGCGTGACCTGCCTCATGATAGGCGAACACCTTCTTGTCCCGCTCCGACAAAACCCGCCTCTTTCGCTCAGGCCCCATGATAATCCGGTCAATAGCCTCTTCACAGTCCCTCATCAAGATCTTTCGGCGGTTACCCCGGGCAGTCAAGATCGCTGCTTCGTTCATCAGGTTCTCCAGATCCGCACCACTAAATCCCGGTGTCCGGCGAGCCAACACCTTAAGATCCACATCTTCTGCTAGAGGCTTATTGCGGCTGTGCACTTTCAGGATCTCTTCCCTACCGATAACATCCGGCCGGTCGACTACGACTTTTCGATCGAACCGTCCTGGCCGCAGTAAAGCCGGATCCAATACATCAGGCCGGTTAGTAGCCGCCATAATGATAATACCAGAATTAGGCTCAAACCCGTCCATTTCAACTAATAGCTGGTTAAGGGTTTGCTCCCGCTCATCATGGCCACCACCAAGCCCTGCACCTCGATGACGCCCTACGGCATCCAATTCATCGACGAAAACTATACAAGGTGCGTTCTTCTTGGCAGTATCGAACATATCCCGTACCCTAGATGCACCGACTCCCACAAACATTTCCACAAAATCGGAACCACTGATACTAAAGAAAGGAACTCCTGCTTCACCAGCCACCGCCCGGGCAAGCAATGTCTTACCTGTACCCGGTGGTCCTATCAAGAGTACTCCCTTGGGAACCTCAGCACCTACATCTTGAAACTTCTTGGGGTGCTTTAGGAACTCAACAATCTCAATAAGCTCCTGTTTTGCTTCATCAAGCCCGGCAACATCGGTAAACTTCACCTTAATCTTCTCTTCAGTATGCAGTTTCGCCCGGCTTTTGCCAAAGGACATGGCCCGGTTATTACCACCTTGCATCTGATTCAGGATGAACAGCCAAATGCCTACAAACACTACTAACGTAATAATATTCGGTAAAAGTGCCAACCACCAAGGTGCCGGTGGGTTGGGCTCTGCCCTCAACTTGACGTTATGATCCATCATCAAGTCTGCCAGATCAGGCATTTTGCCCATGGGCACTATGGTAGCGAACTTGGAACCGTCTTTCAAAACACCCTCAACCCTTTGCTCACCGATCATCTGAGCAGATTCCACATATCCCTGTTCTACCCGGGTGATAAAATCCCCATAGCCCAGCTCTCGGCGAGTCTCTGCGCCTGGATATAGACTGCTGACGATGGATATCGCAATAATTGCGATCAGCAGATAGAGACTAATACCACGCAGAAATCTGTTCAAATTGTGTCCCCCCTTCGGAATAGAATAAAGAAATGGGGCCCGCTGATAGCGGCCCTCGCCTCAATCATCCCAGCAGTAACAAAGCTCGAAAAAGGCAGATAAGTCCACTCCTCCACAGCTTGTTATTATACCATACCGCTGGAATCTTTACAACCGAGATCCGCCAAGCGTCAGACGTCAAATCGGGGGTAATCACCCCCGACACACATTGTCTCTCCCCTTGCCCCAGAGGCTTGCCATGAACGGCTAATAGCTAGCTACGCCTCGCCTGTTCTACGGTAATCCGCAACACCTGCTCTGTTTCTTGGGTAATGCGTGACCGGTGAGCCTGGTGCAATCCCACTACAGCTAGGATGCCTTTGGAGTCTAGTATGCAAGGTATCTCATCTCTTTGACTTCGGGGGACTTTGGCGTCGACAAACAGATCCTGTAATTTCTTGGTTCCAGTCATCCCCAACGGTTGGAATCGATCTCCTGGCCTCCGACTACGCACATAGAGAGGCAATTCTAGGGAGGCTAGATCCATATCCGCCCACCAGATGCCCTGCTCTCGCCATGCTCTTTGTGGCTCTAGTTGGATCTCTTCTTCCCACCAAGCTGAAATACCTGTCAGAATCTCTGTATGAATTAGGGTATTCACATCTTCAATTATTGTACTTGACCCTAAGGGTAAGATGCAAGGAGACAACCCTTTCTCCTTCTTAATTCTTACCCTTAGGGCGAGAATCAAAACCTGATCATGTAGCTTTACATCGACATTTCCCGGTAGTGTCCAGCGTCGGGTCGGCGTCTCACCAGTGATGAGCCTCTCTATATGCTCCAAGCTAGCAGCTGCCAGACCCTGATCTTCCCCACTTACCTGGCAGTAACTATGATCAATTACCCGTTTGCGCAAGGCTGTTGGCAGTGAAAGCAGGGTGGGCAGATCTAGGGTAACACCATCTGGACTTTCCTCAATCAGCGCCTGGTCGTACGCTTCCAGTGAGAGCTGTTCAAGCAGCTGCCAATCCTCGGACAAGATGGCAGAGGTGCGCATGAGGCCTTGAATTATCGCGGGATTCAGCTGTTTTAGCCTGGGTATGACCTCCCAGCGGACATAATTGCGGCGGTATGTTGTATCGAAGTTGGTCACATCTTCTCTCCATGACAGTCCACTCCATTGGCAATATGCTTCTAGCCGCCACTTTTCCAACTCAATGAGAGGCCTAATCACCTTTCCCCTCACCGGTGGTATGCCGCTTAACCCCCGCAGTCCGGCACCTCGAATCAGATTCATCAATACCGTTTCCGCCTGATCATCACCATGGTGACCAACAGCGATACGGTCTGCATTTACTTGGTCAGCCAAACGTTCATATAGCTGATAACGGGCAATGCGCCCCGCCTCTTCTTCGGTGAGGCCCGCGGCTCTAGCCCTAGCGGGAATATCGATGGTCTCAACAAAGACTGGAAGCTCAAGCTTGTTGCCCATTGCCTCCACTAGGCGAGCGTCTTGGGTAGCTTCTTCACCTCGGATGCAGTGGTCTAGATGAGCGATGTAAAGCTTCAGATCCCATTCTTGCTTGAGCCGCCACAGGACATGCAAAAGTGCCGTCGAGTCTATCCCACCGGAAACACCTACGACGACACCAAAAGATGAATGTAACATATTATGCCGTTTAATGGTCTTGACCACATCGGGTAGAATATCGAGCTCGGGTACTTTTAGACCTCCTCCATGCATGGGATATCCTCACTATCATCTGCGAATTTCTGTTAGTCTACATATTCCCGGTTTCCTTTGATCCCATTCCCCACCACTTGATGGATTTCCTGCCCGTTGTCCAACCCATTCCCGTCTTTGAGGGACTTACCTCATCTGTCCGGACAGTTCAAGCCAATCTACGGTCATAGACAGGGATTTCATTGATGCCAGATTCCTCCACAATGTCTGTACTGCTGGTTCGTCTGCGCAGCAAAACAGCCACCACCGTCATATCGTCTTTGATTTCGCCCCCCATGGCCGCTCTGGCGTCTTCGATAATCAGGTTGGTTATGGTCTTGAGATCACGCTGGGGTGTTCGGCGCACAATGCGGTTAAGCCATTCTTCATTGAGGCCAGAATAGCCATTTAGAATACCATCAGTCATCATAAGGAGAATATCACCATGGCGCCAGATCCTTATCTCTGGCTCCATTTCCACGTGATTAAGAATGCCTATCGGTAATGTATTGGAGCGGATGACATCTATGCCACTGGTTCTAATAAGAAAGCTCGGTGATGCACCGATCTTGATAAACTCCAGCTCCCCCGTATAGAGGTCAGCAATGACCAAATCTACAGTAGCAAAGATCTCGTCTGATGAACGCAAAAGCAGAATGGAATTGACAGTACGGACAGCAAATTCCCGATCGAAACCTGCCTTCATCAGTTGTTTCAGCATAGCAATGGTAGCGGTGCTTTCCAAGGCGGCTCTTGGCCCATAACCCATCCCATCACTAAGTACTATTGCCAGTTTTCCGTCCTTTAACCATACCTGTGAGTGGGTATCTCCTGAAACTAAGCTACCATCTCTGGCTACTTTCGCGGCTTCGATCTGCACATTATAAACTCGCTCTGGCAGTAGCACAAACTCACAGCGAGCCCGGGGCAAGATATCGGTACATTCTCTAGTCCAAACCGAATATTTCTGTCCCAACGCCCGAGAAGCCGCAGTGGCCACCTTATCTCGGCAGGCCTCAATACCACCACAGTGCTCCATGCGCACATGGATTTCCGGTTTTCCTCCTGGGGTTCCAACTACCCGCAAAGAATCTAGTGGGACTTTGTGGCGGGTCAGCACCGCTTTCAAGCGCTGCTCCCACTCTTCATCAAATACAACCTCCAATTCCATCTGGGAAGCAAAGGATCGCATGATGTGGGAAAGACCCTCTAGCTGGTTGGTTACTACCTCCTGGCTTTCCTGCAGCCGCCTTTGCCAGAAGCTTTCTAGGCGCAACATCTCTGTTACTGCGTTAATACTAGTGGTCAGCTGATAGGGTTGCATGCAGTATTTGACTACTGCCTCAGGGAGATCAGCGAATTGAATACGGGTGTTTTTCTCCGCGATGGCCAAAAGTTCGACCATGTCCCAGTAGGTCTGGTGGAACCGACTTTCCCAGCAGGTGCGAAATCCGGGACAATCACCACATGCTTTTCGGGTCAAAGACATAAGAAAATCATCATAACCATGATCAGACTGTTCGGATCGCCGGGGGATCTGATTGAAGGTGGCAGATAGCTCATCAAAGACCCGGGCGAAATCATCGAGACGCTGGTTAAGCATTTCCCGGAGCCGTTTATTGGTCATCTCTTGGCTTAGTCGCTGTTCCTCGGTATGGGGGATACTTCTGGCTAATCTCCGCAGCAACCTAGTGGGTATTAGAGCAAAACCGATAACACCCACTGCTGATAGGGTCCAGCGAGTAAAGAGCTCCACTGGTTCTCGAACAAAAAACGGTAAGAGGAGATTGGCAATCACTAAAGCAAAACAAATGCCCAGTTTGCGGTAGGTGGCTCCTAAACCAGCAAGAAGGCCAAACATCCCATATATGCCCACCAGTAGTAGATTTCCACTAGTTAGTGACACAAGCAACCCGACCAGCATGCCTCCGATAATCCCAACAGCGAGTCCACCAATATGGGCCCCCATCATAAATAGGATGATCCCCACCAGCTCCTGCAGGTGGATACCGCCGACATACGTACCAGTCAGGCCCAGCAATACCCCCAATAAGATCAAGCTAATTGCGGCTAGCTCCGAGTAAGTAAGGGAAGTGCCTGTACGGCGATGGGCAAGGTCAAGTAGAGGCATGAAGAGGTTGCTCAGTGCCCAGATCCCGGCAAGGGTAGGCAGCCAGAGGATAAGCTCCGGCACCAACCAAGGGGCTACTAGAAGCAGTGGGATCAGTAAGATTATCGCAATTATAACCAGTAAGCTATTGTACCCCAGGCGCACTCTGCGACCGAGAGGCCAGCTCACAACCCAAGCGGTAACCGTGCCCACTAGGAGCCAATACTGAGCAACACCAGCGGACAGTTTGGCTGCCATGCCGTGGGATCCACAAAGCAAGATCAGCAAACCAGCCAGGGGGCCATTGCGTTTTAGGACAACCGTAAACAATGCCAAGGCAAAGGGATGTACCTCGGGAACCAGAGGGGCCCTACCTAATAGATAGGCCAGCAGACTAAAGAGAACCAGTCTTCCCCGTGTTATAGCTACTAATGTGCCTCGTATCCAGGCCAGAATGAACTGGCCCGGTGGTCTGAGCCTACGATAGCTACTGGAAAATCCGCGGGCGCCATTCTTTAGTTCGCGTTTCATCGGCTTCCTTCCCTCTTGACTCCCACCCATCTAGCTGTCACAGTACCGTAATTATACCAATTAGGGAAGGTTGTCCATGTCGAACTGGTTAGATTTGAATTCCCAACATTTTCTCCCTATTCTCCATAATATTCAGTCTTTCTTTACGTGTGGTGTATTGTGTGCCCTAGTACAGGATCAAGGAACCGGCTCCTGGTTTTCCCGAATAATCCTATCCATTTTGGTGCTGAGGTCTAGCCCGAACTACAAATCCCGCAACAACTTATTCAATGCTACTATAACTGCAACGAACTCCAATCTGCCTAGCCACATGCCAGCTATTTGGGTAATCTTTAAGGCCGGGGCCATAGTCGGACCAGTGATCCCAGCGGAAAGGCCAACGGTACTTAGGCTTGAGGAAAACTCCAGCCCCGCTTTGGCCAGTGGAACTCCATGGAGCATGAAAATGGTGGTGCCAATCAGAAAGGTGAGGACATACAAAGACACGACCACGGCCACATCCAGCAATTCCTTATCCGATATAGACTTCAGTTTGCCTTGTCGGTAAACAGCATGACGCAGAACCACACTCTCGGGGAAGAGCCTGTGCCGCACCGCCCACACCACCGCCTGCGACAAAGCCACCAGACGAGACAACTTGATACCACCACCTGTGCCCCCGGTGCCTCCACCGGCAATCATCAGTAACGTAAGGGCGAATAAGGAGAGATCTCCCCATTTGGACAAATCTGCAGTGCCAAATCCCGTGGTGGTACTAGCTGAAATAGCTTGAAAAGTGGCTATCCGCAAAGTATGGGGAAAGCTGTCATATGTAACACTGCCATTCGGGATACTGATCCCCAGGTAAGTGAGGGGGATCAGTATCCCTAGCAAAACAAGTAAGGCGTATATTTCACTATCCCTAAGGGCCTGCCAGCTGCGTGTTCTATATAAGGAGAAGTGAATCGCGAAATTGCTGGAGCCAAGGAGCATGAGAAAGATAGTCACCAATTCCACGGAAACCCGATCAAAATAACCAATACTCTCTGAATGAGTAGAAAACCCTCCTGCGGCAAGGGCTGCCATGGCATGGTTCAAACCATCGAAAAACGTCATCCCCACTAATCGGTAGAGTATAGTCCCCATGACCAGATACAAACCATACATCTTCATAAACAGGCGAGTGGTATCCAGAATGCTAGGAACCAGGTGGTCACTGCGAGCTTCCGCTTGGTAAAGACCGATAGCCTCAGGACCAATAAGTGCCGATAACATCATCACGGCAAACCCGGCACTACCTAAATATTCCATAATACTGCGCCACAAAAGATAGATGGGTGGAACCATTTCTACCCGCCTGAACATGGTTAGTCCGGTTCCCGTCCAACCACTCATGGCCTCATATAAGCTATCGAGCCACCGCAGTTGACCACCTAAAAGAAAAGGCAGACCCCCGATTACCATGGCGAGAAGCCATCCAATACTCATGACGACTGCCGCTTCTCTGGTGGGTAAGTACTGGCTATCTGCTCCCCGCAAGGCACGCCATAGGCCCCAACCAATCAGCATACTACCCCCTCCGGGGGCTAGAAACGGCCAGGCATCATCCCAAGTAAGTGGTTTTAACAGCAGCACCAAAAATGGGGTAAACAGAATTACCCCAATACCAAAGATTAAGAGTCCTGTATAAGCCAAAACGCGCTGGTATTCCTGGCTAGGCATGTCGGCGCCAGGACCCCCTTCCTTACTAGAGTTGGCAAAAACCTTAGTTTCCCAGCAAAGCTCTTTGCAGTTCGCTAGCTTTATCCAAGGTGGTAATGGCCAAAATCCGGTCACCTGCAACAAGAACGGTGTCTCCCCGGGGGATGATCACCGCCTCATCTCTAACGATTGTTACCAACACACAGTTTCTCGGCAAGGAAGGGGCAATGGCGGCTACCGTTTTCCCCGCCGCCGGCGCATTGCCTGGCAGACTCATTTCCACTATTTCCAGGTTCCCCCGTTCCAGGGTTAGAAGGGTGCGGATGTCGGCAACCGAGACCTCTTGATGAATCAACTGGGCAATAACCGAAGTGCTACTCACTGTTAAAGGTATATTCAGAGCCCGAAAGACTAGTTCATTGCGGGGATTATTGACTCTGGCGATGACTTTCCCTACGTGTAGATGTTCTCGGACGATTTGACTGGCAACAAGGTTCACTTCATCTTTGCCGGTGGCCGCCACAAATACATCAGCCCGCCCCACATCGGCATCTTGCAGGAACTTGAGGTTAACTGCATCACCGGCCACCACCGCAATGCCCAAGTCCTCTGCTATCCTTTCACAGATCTGCCTATCCTTTTCGATCAATATGACTTCATGGCTATCCATCAAAGTCTTCGCTAGATAGTAGCCCACTTTCCCAGCACCTGCGATAACGATGCGCACCTGCCATCACCCCCTAGATCGCCAGCCACCTGCGCTGTCTGTTTCCGTGATCAGTTGCCATTGTGACAATGACTTGATCATCTGCATGAATTGGAGTATCTGGTGTAGGGATGAAGGCCTTATCATTTCTAATGATCATACTAATCATCAGTTGTCCCGGTTTGGATAGCTGACCCACCGTCTTGCCCATCGCCCAGGGTTTGACTCTGGCACGAACAAGCTCGAGCTTGGCTACCTCTAGTACTAGGTATCTTTCTACGGCATCAGTGGAAATTAGTTGGCATATATCCTTCGCTTCCCGACCAATAGTTGAGATGGTTTGAATATCGAAATGACGATAAAGCCCTTCATTCTCACTGTCTGACACTTGAGCAACTACCTTGGGCACATGATACACACCCCGGGCTACTTGGGCCGCCATTAAGTTCGCTGCATCATTACCAGTCACCGCGATAAAAGCGTCAGCTCTGTCCACACCGGCATTTCGCTGTACATCCACATCGATGCCATTGCCCAAAAGCGTAACCCCATTAAAGGTCGGTTCTAGCAGGTTAAAAGCTGACGAGTCTCGTTCAATCACCACGACATTATGCTTCTCCCGAGACAAAAGATATGCCACAGCACTGCCAAGACTGCCACAGCCTACAATGACTATATACAAAGTAGCCAGTACCCCCTCCCGGGTAGTATGCGCAAAAAAGATATTCATATAATCTTCCTGACTACTACCCATGTCAAGACTCTTCTGGAAGTTTCTAGGGGCATGACGTTCTAGGGAGACTCACAATCTAGACTATGCAAATAGAGGCATCTTGGATATCCACGGCCAAATACCAATGAAAGCAAAGCTTCACGGGCCCCAGGCGAAGAACTTGGTCGATTATCCGCTGTTTGGAATCAGCACCAACTGGGTAAGGTTGGAGTGTATGTTCAATTGGCTCATAGAAAGATCGATAATGGCAAAGAGGCGACCTACAAATGAAGAGATGCCCACCAAAAGACCAACTGGAGCAGGTAGGTCTACTGCTCCCCCTGCATGAGCGGTATCTGACAATCCCCCGATTGGCCCTAGGGGACGTATTCGATAAGGCAGGAGTAGATGTATGTGATATTGCAGGCTATAAGGTGGCACTAACGGAAGCCTGTCGGAGCTTAATCCATTACTCCTATCGCCACCTAGAACCTCACAGGCTACAGGTTCTTTTTACTACAGAATCAGATCAAATAACTATACTTTCTAGTGTAGGAGGCGAGTGTTACTGCACAGAACAGGTGAAGACCCACCCCGTGCTCCATCATCAGGCAGCAGTTGAAGATCTAGATCTTTTATTCATGGCATCTCTAGTGGATAATTACCGCACCGGTCTATCCCGATACAACGGTGAATGTATAGCCTTTATCGAAATCACCAAACTTCTAGGAGCACCCTCCCATAATAGCAAAAGGCGGTAGCTTTTCCCCGGCTCTAGCATAAATTGATCAAGAGCTATGCCTGCAAGCACCTTCAGTGGCCCACACACGCTACCCAGGGATTGCTCACAAAGCACACCCCAATTGATCAGGAGGTACCCTCTATGCATGATAAGATCACCGAAAAACTCATTGACATTGAAACTTTGCTTTTGCGCTACGAATATCGGGAACTGGCCGTACGAACCAAGGCTGATCAGCTAAGGGAGAAAGTGAGCCGCATTATTCGGTTGAAACAGGAACAGCTACAGCTATTGCATGATCTTCTAGCAGAGATGGATCGTTTCTCCATAAACGGTCGCCCCATCGGGATTCCCACTGATGAAGACAACGGAACTCGCATCTGAAAGAGGGTTGCTTCACCCATCCCATGTGACTTCCAAGGGGCCCTACTAGCTCATTGCATTGGTCAGTGGATCCAGTTCCTTTAGATGATAAGACAGCGTAGCCAGTCCAGCAGCCAGGTCTTCATTACGAACCAGCACGTTTTTCGGTACTTGTAAACACACAGGAGCAAAGTTCCAGATTGCTTGGACGCCAGCGGACACCATAGTATCTGCTACGGCTTGGGCGGCTTTAGCCGGTACTGTGATGATTCCCATCCTGATACCTAGACGCTCGGCTATGTCCGCCAATTTGTCCACTGATAAGATGGGGCGTTCAGATAAAGTACCTCCGATCTTCTCTGGATCCGAATCGAAAACCGCTACAATATTCAAGCCATAACCTGCAAATCCTTGATACCCCGCCAGTGCCGCGCCCAGCCGCCCAGCTCCCACCAAAGCCGCGTCAGTAGTATTGTGTAGTCCTAGAAAGTCTGCTAAACAACTTGTCAACTTATCAATCTCGTAACCCAAACCCGGTCGGCCACCACTCCAGATATGATTTAGGTCTTTTCTTACCTGGGCATTGTCAAAGCCTGACCTTCGACCTAGTTCGCTTGAGGACACATATTGCATCCCGGCTTCCCGACATTGCACTAACACCCGATAATACACCGGCAGCCTTTCTAGAGTCGGTTTGGGGATACTCACCAATCCCGCCATGTCTTTTGCCTCCTTCCGGGTTAGCTTGTCAATACTCTTAGCAGTGAAAACCCGGCTTACCCCGCCGACTAAAAGCCTAGACCGGGTAAGCCGAGTGCTCTTCTTTGAGCTTTCCTTATTTGGACTGTAAGGCTTCGGTGATCTTGTCAAAAATGAACCCCGTTTTGGCCGGAGAAATTCCACTGTATAAAGTATCTCCAACTTTCACATTAATCCCAGAGCCACAGTTTTCAAAACAGAAAGTTGCTTTCAAATCCACATCCTCTTCCAGATGAGCACCCCGTAAGCGCCGACCTAGATCTTGAAGCACATCATAAGAGCCCTTCAAGTAGCAGCAAGTACCTACACACACTGCTACCTCCACTTGCTTGGCCTCGCCATCTTCACCAAGGCTAATGCTGTCCCCTTGAATCCGCCTGCGCTCACTGTAGGTGGTATGCAGTGCAGTATGGGCAGCCTCCCCATTGGGCTCGCCTAGCCACTTCTCGTAAACCGCCTCAATTAGTGGATTCTGGTAGGATTTTCTCAATTGCTGAGCCTTATCGGCAGTGTAGATCCCCTGCGCCCGGGCACTGCGGATTTCGGCATTGGTCCCAACAGGTTGTCCCGCCCCTCCTACACATCCACTGGGACAGGCCATTACCTCAACTAAGTGATAGTCGGCCCTGCCAGCTTTGAGCTCCTCTAGAAGGTGCTTCGCCTGTGCTAAACCATAGACAATGGCTAATCTTACTTTAGTGCCACCGACATCTATTTCCGCTTCCCTCAAGCCCTCCGTTCCCCTCACCTCGGTGAAGTTTACCTGATCAAGCTCTTCACCGAGCAAAAGGTAGTGGGCGGCCCTTAGAACTGCTTCTGACACTCCCCCGGTCACACCGAAGATGATGCCCCCACCAGAAGTGAAGCCAAAGGGCATGTCCAGGGAGTCACTCTCAAGGTTGGGATAGTCTAGACCAGATTCCCTGATCATCTGCACAACTTCCTGAGTGGTCAGCACAAAGTCTACATCTTGGGCACCCTCTGTGACAAACTCCGGTCTTTGGGCCTCGAACTTCTTGGCTGTACATGGCATAATGCTAACTACCACCATATCTCCCGGCTTGATATTTAGCTCTTTGGCATAGTACTTCTTGGCCAAAGAACCGAACATCTGCTGGGGCGAGCGGCAGGTGGATAGATGATCTAGCATCTCTGGACAATACTGCTCAGTGTATTTCACCCATGCCGGACAGCAGGAAGTGAACTGGGGCAGGTTTTCTCCATTTTTTAGCCGAGTGAGGAACTCTGTACCTTCCTCCATCACCGTCAGATCGGCAGCGAAGCTAGTGTCAAAGATCTTGTCAAAACCCATCTGCCTAAGTGCCGCCGTCAACTTGCCCAGAGTGTTCTCCCCTGGCTCTAAGCCAAAGGTTTCACCGACAGCCACCCTCACTGCCGGAGCTATCTGGACGATCACCGTTTTCTGTGGGTCATGGAGTGCTTGCCACACCTCTTCTACCTGGGATTTCACTACCAGGGCACCGGTTGGGCAAACAGCAGCACATTGTCCGCAATTAACACAATCAACTTCAGCCATCTCTTTGCCAAAAGCGGGGGTAACCGTCATCTCGGATCCTCTGTGGGCAAAGTCCAAAACCCCTATACCCTGAATCTCTTGACACACCCGCACACAGTCACCACATAGAATACACTTATTGGGATCCCGTACCAAAGCAGGACTAGAATCGTCGATATCTACCTTGATATCCCGCTGGCCAAATCGCACTTGGCGAATGCCAAACCTATGGGCCAAGTCCTGCAATTTGCAGTTACCATTCTTCTCACAAGTGGTGCAATCCCGATCATGATTTGCTAGCATGAGTTCCAATGCCATCTTGCGGATTTTCTGTACTCGGGGAGTTGTGGTTTTGACCTCCAGGCCTGGCCTAGGTGGCGTGGAGCAACCAGCCACTATCTGACCATTGCCTAGTTCCACCAGACACATGCGACACGCACCATAGACGGACAGCTCCGAATGGTAGCAAAAGGTAGGCAGTTCTACTCCTGCCTTACGAGCTACCTCTAGTATATTCTTTTCTCCATTTAGCTCTACCGGTTTACCGTCAACGATCATGGTCCCAGCCATCTAAGCAACCTCCTCCACTGCGCCAAAACGGCAAGCTTCCATACAGGCTCCACATTTTATGCATTTCTCCGGATCAATCACAAAAGGTTCCTTCACCTTACCTGATATGGCACCAACTGGGCATACCCGAGCACATTTACTGCAACCCTTACACTTATCCGGGTCAATGACATACTGTTTGAGGCCCTGACAGACTCCGGCCGGACAACGATGCTCCACAACATGGGCCAGATACTCTTCTCTAAAGTACTTCATAGTAGTAAGCACTGGGTTTGGCGCTGTTTTGCCCAGTCCACATAGAGAACCTTCTTGCACAGCTTCACCGATCTCTTGGAGTGCATCAAGATCCTCTAGGGCACCTTCACCATCCACTATCCGTTGGAGGATTCCCAGCATGCGCCTGGTCCCTTCTCGGCAAAGTACACACTTACCACATGACTCGTTTTGTGTGAAATTCATGAAGAACCTGGCTACCTCGACGATGCAGGTTTTCTCATCCATGACTACCAGACCACCAGAACCAATCATGGCTCCTACCTGCCTTAATGAATCGAAATCCAAAGGCAGATCGAGATGCTCCGCAGTCAGGCAGCCACCTGAAGGCCCACCAATCTGTACAGCCTTGAATTTGCCATTGTTGCGAATACCACCGCCGATATCAAATACAATCTCCCGCAGAGTCTTGCCCATGGGCACTTCAATCAAGCCAGTATTAGCTACTTCACCGGTAATGGCAAAGGTCTTGGTCCCAGGACTTGAGCTCGAACCAATCCCCCGAAACCAAGCCGGACCCTTAATTAGAATCGGAGGGATATTGGCAAAGGTCTCCACGTTGTTAATCAAAGTTGGGCATCCCCACAGCCCGCTTTCTGCCGGGAAAGGAGGCTTAGGTCGGGGCATGCCTCGCTTACCCTCAATGGAGGCCATCAAAGCGCTTTCCTCGCCACAGACAAAGGCTCCCGCCCCTTCCATGATGGTGATATCAAAATCAAAACCACTGCCCAGGATATCTTCACCCAAAAGCCCCTGCCCTCTGGCATCATCTAGGGCTTTTTGCATCCGGTGCACAGCCAGGGGATACTCAGCCCGCATATATACATAACCTTGGTCTGCCCCTATGGCATAACCGGCAATGATCATACCCTCGATCACTCGGTGGGGATCGCCTTCCATAGCACTACGATCCATGAAGGCTCCGGGGTCACCCTCGTCACCATTACAGATAACGTACTTTTGCTTGCCAGCAGCCTGTCGAGTCAGAAGCCACTTGCGGCCGGTGGGAAACCCCCCGCCCCCTCGCCCTCGCAGGCCTGATTCGATTACCGAGTTGCATACCTCCTCGGGGCTCATTTCCGTTAAGGCCTTGGCAAGGGCAGCATAGCCATCCTTCACAATGTACTCCCAGATATTCTCGGGATCGATCACACCACAGTTGCCCAAGGCCACTCGCATCTGCTGCCGATAAAAAGGTATCTCCTCTTCTAGGGCAAAGGTCTCTTGGGTATTGGGATGCCTATATAGAAGACGTTCTACTACTTCTTTCTTGGCTAAGGCAGTGGCAATGTCCGCCACATCTTCTGGCCTAACACCGACGTATAAGGTCCCCTCTGGCTCAATCCGTACCAAAGGTCCCTTTTCACAAAAGCCGTGGCAACCACTTTTCTTGATAGCGATACCCGGGGCTGTGTTCTTCTCGGATGAGCATGCCGAATGGTTCTCTTCACTTTCCAATTCAACCGAAATGGAAAGCCCCTTCTCTGCTACGGCTTTACAAAGCTCTTCATATACCTTAAGAGAACCGTTGGCGACACAGCCGGTACCAGCGCAAATCAGCACCCGCTGCTTCTCCTTTGCTAAAGCAGCCTGCTTTTCCTGGCGAATGGCCGCCAGGCGAGCCGCGGTCTTGATCATTTTGCATCCCCTTCCCGCTTCTCTAGAGTATCTAGGATTTCAGTAATGGCTTCTGGTGTCATATTGCCATAGACATGGTCATTGATCATGACTACCGGTGCCAGCCCACAGGCACCTAGACACGACACAGTCTCTACGGTAAAACCTAAATCTTGTGTGGTTTTCTCCCCACTTGCCAGTCCGACTTTCTTGCGGATGGCATCTAGCACCGCTTGAGAGCGCCGTACATGACAAGCAGTCCCATCACACACCCTGACAACATATTTTCCTAACGGATCCAGGGAAAACTGAGCATAAAATGTAGCTACACCATAAACTGTGGCAGGCGATATGCCTAAGGCCGTAGCGATATAGGTTAAGATCTCCTCCGGAAGATAACGATACTCCTCCTGTACTTTCTGTAAAATTGGAATCAATGCTGATTCATCTGCCTCATATAGGGCGATGATTTCATTTACTTTGGCAAACTGACGTTCCTGCTGTCCGCCATGTTCTTCTTTGCTATGGTTTTCTGTTTGTGCCATAGGCCAAGCCTTCGCCACTAGTATCATCCTTTCTAGCATTCATTGTCGCCATGTATTGCCTCCATGAAGCCAAAAACCTAAAGCAATCTATCTAAAAGGAAGTAACTTGCACTTCCTTTCCCGCCTTTTCCAGGCAATGGGTAAGTTCACTAATCGCCTGCTCCTTGAGTGCCAATCCGGAGGGAAGATCCGGGTTTTGATGGGCTGGATTAATAGCTCCACCAACTAGGAAATGTACCTTATCACTCTCCCAAAGGAGCCTCGCCAAACGGCTTGCCCCATCCTCACCGGTAAGCACCTCACTCATGCCTTTGCCTTGAAAGAGCAACCTCAGGTTCTCCAAGGCCCCAGATATCGTGATAATCCCTTCGGTAACCAGGTCTGCCCCGGGCATTCTTCCTAAAGGAGGTATTTTAGGACTACAGTAGCGCAGATCAACCGTCAATGGAACTCTCCATTCCCGAGCAATAATATTACCTGTAGTGCCACCACAAACCACCTTCTTGCCTGGTGCTGCCGCCAAAAGCTCTGCCATTTGCCCATCATCCCGTCGGTACCGGGGAGGGCCCACTGCTAACGTCAGATGACGGGGACGGCGAATGTGAATGGTGGCGATAGTGGCATCATCACCGGGTTGGCCAGCATATAGATGTTGGCAAATATCCGCCAAGCGCTGGGCCACATTGGTGGCATTACGCTCATGTGCTACCGTTTTTTCCAGGAACCGAGCTACATTGGGCCATTGCCAACCTAGATTCAGGACAGCCCCAATCCCCGCGTGTACAACACCATCGGAGATAGCCACCAAGAAATCGCCAACATCGGCTTGAAAGCAAGCTTCTTTCACTTTTTTGTCGACGATATACCTTTCCGTTCTTGGAATATCGGTGATTCTACCCTGGTGCAAGTAGAAAACTGCCGGGTTATCAAATTCAGCCATATAGACTCTACCATCATAAAAGACCTGCAAGATTGTAAATGTGGAATAAGCAAGTCCCCGTACTTTACAAATGGGCAGACTCTGTCCCACCGTTTCCACAACTTCATCCAAGGATGCACCCATTTCCAGCATTGTACCTGCGATCTTACTGGTCAATGTCGCCAGAATATTGGCCTTGACCCCACTTCCCAAACCATCAGAAAGCACCATGATGACGGAATCATCGCGGCGGGAGACAACGACATTATCCCCACAGAGCTCCTCGCCATGTTTCTTGAGAGAGACAAAGCCAGTCTCGATAGTGTATGGCGTTTCTGCCAACGATTTGACCATTGCAGCTTGCATCATGCATCTTCACCACCTTGCATTAAGCGCATCAACTGGGATAGCAGGACCTTGGTCTCGGCTGTGGTCTCCCCTAGAAGCCCGGCAATCTCTTGGGCCACCCGCATCTGCCGGTTAATCACATCCTGAGCCCGTTCCAAAGTAGTGGCCTTAAGCCGGGCTAGTTCATCTTGTCTTTCCTTGTCCTCTGTTATATTCGTGAAAATGCCGATGACAATGTCCTGGTCCTCCGGAGTGAAGATGTACTGCTGGGCAATAAGGTCATGGTCGGGGTATTCTGCTATCTCCTTCAACAATTGGCGACTCTGCAACACCCTTTGAAAGCTGTCTGTATCCATAAGACTACCAAGGGATTTGCCAACTACTTCTCCTGCTTCCCAGTCAAACATGATCTCAGCTGCCGGATTTACAGCCAAAACCGTAAGTTTATCATCTACCACGATGGTGCCATTGGGGGTCGACTTGATAATCACATGGGCTAGGGACTCGGCCTTGGCCCGCATATAGGGAATACACATCTCCATCTCTGCTACACCATGGTAGACAGCCCGGGCCTTATCTCGGCAAGAATCATATCCACAGGCACCACAGTTGAGTTCATCTGCCGGAGTACGTTTACCAATGGCAGTCAGAATTTCTCGAAGCTTCTCTTCTGTAGGTTCTGGCAGCCGTAACTTTTTATCAGTATAGGTTCGTAGCAGCCAGGATGGAATGCCGCTACCTTCAGCTTCTGGCCAAGCTTCTAAGCCGACGCCTAACCGCCCTTCATCTGATACATCATGGACTTTCGGTGTATCATCTGTCTTTGGTGCATCATCCACCTTCGAAGCCCTGAATGATGCTTTTTCCACATGTTTAATCAGCCTTTGCCGCCTAGCTATGCCATCCCAAGGACCGGTCATGCAAGGGCCATCCAGACAGCCACCCTCACATGCCAACATCTCGATTAGATCAAGGGCTAAATCCTCCCCGGCCACTAGGTGCCCAATAACAGACTCACACTGCTCAAGTCCTGTGACTGTAGCCATGCGATTGGCCAACATGTCTGTAGTAAGGCCTGCTGTGCGCAAAAGGCCTCCCGCCAAAGGGAATATCCTACCCCAGTTAGTATCGGCAGTATCATATCTGTCCGGCGGAAGCTCTGCTAGCTGAAGATTGTCTTCTGCCAACCATGCTTCCAACTCGGCAAAGGTAAGCACCCCAGCTATTTCACCGGCAAACTGCTCCTCATCGGCTTCTGCCTTCTTTGCCACACAAGGTCCAATAAAAACCACCTTAACCCTTTCACCATATTGCTGATGCATAAGGCGAGCGTGGGCCACCATGGGTGATACCACCGGAGCTAAATACTGCCTAGCCTCGGGGTAGTGTTTTTCGATGAGATTCACTATCGTCGGGCAAGAACTAGTTATCTTTGGCTTTGGTTCTTGGTGAAGACAAGCCTTATGGGCCATTGCGACAACTTCCGCCCCGATGGCAGTTTCCGCCACATACGTAAAACCAAGTCGACGCAAAGCAGTGACTAAAGATGTGGGGTCCGCTAAATCAAAGGCAGCCACATAGGAGGGCGCGATACTGGCCGCCAGCACTTCTCCCTGGGCAACTAAAGCTCGAACACCAGTAAGATCATCTCTCACGTGCTTGGCATGTTGGGGGCAGACACTTATGCACCGACCATCAAGAATACAGCGCTCATCCCAGATTTGGGCATGACCTGTGTTGATCTTAATCGCTTTGACAGGGCAGGCTCTAACACACTTATAGCAATCCTTGCATTCAGCCTCAACGGTGGTCAAAACCCCCACTACTTCACCCCCACTTGTGGTAACACTTGTCGGTTGAAGATCTCATCAATATTAGCGCAAGTTGCAGATAGGATTGGCCCTTCATTGATTTGGATAGCCACATCATTAGTACAGTGACCCATACAGAAAACACCTTTAAGCTCTATCTCATCTTGCAGTTGCCACTGGCGAATCAAAGCTTGAAAACGAGCGATCACTTCATATGATCCCTTCAAGTGGCAGGAACTGCCGACACAAACGGCAATGGTAATCATACC
Source organism: Bacillota bacterium (assembly GCA_012518315.1). Lineage (GTDB taxonomy): Bacteria > Bacillota > Limnochordia > DTU087 > DTU087 > JAAYSL01. Next base: position 18,736 of record JAAYSL010000044.1, read on the forward strand.
AAAACCTCTTTCCCATGGGTGGTTTGGGTTCGTACCTTTTTTCACAAACCCATAATATCATGGGTACTGTCAAAGGACAAGGGGTTAGTGGGGTATTTCACAAAAAGTTAACTGCCGTTTCTTTTTGTCATATTGTGGTACAATACTTTCGGGAAATCGAGCCGTTCATGGCGCATAGAAGGGGGTAACATCCCAATTGATAGAAACGCAAACAAAAACCAACATAAAGGACTATGTAGCACAGGCCACAGCTGCCAATGGTCAAGTCAGAGCGTTGGCCGTAACAGCTACAGGAATTGTCGAAGAAATACGCCAAAGACTCGATATGTGGCCGGTGGCAACTGCAGCTCTTGGCAGAACTATGGCGGCCGCTGCCATGCTGGGAGCCATGCAAAAAGGTAGTGAAAGAGTGACTATTCAGATCATCGGAGATGGTCCCTTGGAACAGATCGTCGCTGATGCTGATGGTGAAGGCAATTTGCGGGGATATGTGCAAAACCCCCATGTAGATGTGCCAAATTCTAAGCAAGGGAAATTAAACGTAAAGACCGCCCTCGGGGAAGGGCATCTTTGGGTAATCCGGGATCTAGGCCTTGGAGAACCTTACCGAGGTGGGGTGCCGTTGGTCAGTGGCGAGATTGGTGAGGATTTTGCCAGTTATTTCGCCCGTTCTGAACAGACCCCTTCCGTAGTTGCCCTAGGGGTATTAGTGGGAGTAGACTTAAGCGTGCGGGCCGCGGGTGGGCTCATCTTGCAGCTTCTGCCAGGTGCCACAGAGGGGATTGCTATTATGCTAGAGCATATGGTCAGGAGCCTACCGCCCATCAGTAGCTTGATTGATGCCGGCAGCACTCCAGAGGATATCATAGAACAAGCCATCGGGGAATTGCAGCCCAAATACCTTCACCAACTTCCCCTCCGCTTTAAATGTTCCTGTTCAAGAACGAGATGTGAATCGGCTCTCATCGCTCTAGGGACCGAAGAGCTAGATGAACTGATCAAAGAACAAGGTGAAGCCGAACTTACATGTCGTTTCTGTAAGGAGCGCTATACATTTACTAGAGAAGAACTGGAAGCTCTCAAAACCCAGATACAAGCCAAACGGTGTAAAAGCCAGGTCAAGGGGGATAAGGACTAGTCTGGGATCCAAGTACCGTTTTTGGGCCTTAGGGGGCATCACAGGGCACCGGTCTTTGGGGTGGTACATATAGTAAACTAACATCCACTGGATGTAGAACAATGGATGGAGGTGAAGACTTGTGTACCAGATGCGGAATTGCTACGAGACCCCTCAATTAGGAGCAAGCGCCATACCTCAGAATCAAGGAGCTATGGCCTATGAACGGTATTGCATGATGCGGGAAATGAACCAAATGTGTCGGGAAATGAATAACAGGTTGGGCATGATGCAAAACACACTTGATAGAGTTTATGAATGCACCTGTGGCCGTAAATGCCGTTAAACTATGGGAAGGGATCTGACACTGCCGCGGGGAATTGCCAAAATGGGCTCATATCACCAGCCATGCCTCCGAAAGGAGGCAGATTATGCGACAAAGCCCCTGTCGGCAGTACTGCCTTTGGATACTGCCTGTAGTTGCCCTTAGCCTGACCTTCCTTGGCTGCGGAATCCGACAACCTTTGAAGGTACAGGTAGAACCTCTAGAGACAAACACCATCAGTCTCCGGGGGCTCTTATATACTGTGGATCGTATCGAAAACCATATGGCACTACTACTACCACGCTGTCAAACCGGTGACCCAATACTCGTGCCCTACCACCTCGTAGCATTTGCCCAGGAAGGCGATATCATCTGTGCCACTGGCGATGTGACCAATCCTTATGTACCCGATGAGGAAGCGACTATTAGAGTGCAAAGAGACATTCACAGTCTTTTAGCGAAGCTACAAGACAAGTCGACAGCTCCTAAGTAAAATACTCTATCTGGGCATGGGGAAACCTCTCATAAATATAAGACCGCAGAACGCCCTCCAGCTCCTGGGCTTTCTGCGGTTCATATACATATTTACCGAAACCTTTATGAATGCGATCCCGGGTGTCCATAGCGAGGGTAGTACCGGGAAATCGTTCCAAGATGAGCCGTCGAGATCTTTGAGTAAACCGATGCATGATGAGTTCAAAGGTTAAATCTTCGGCTGCAGTTGGTGGTAGACTAGCTGCAAGCCTATCAAGCAATTCCGCATACTCCAAGCGCCAGCCTTCGTAAATAATCAAGGGGGCAATAATAAATCCCAATGGATAACCAGCTTCATGCACCCTCACCGCTGCAGCTAAACGCCTATCCAAAGAAGCCGTTCCTTCCTCATACCTGCTGACGATTTCTTCTGTATTTACACTAAAGCGAAAGCGGGTATGTCCTTGGTGGGCGACAGCAAGCAGGCTATCAACATGGTCAGATTTTGTCACTACCCGCAAACGACCACAAGGCTCCTGACCGAAAAACTCAATAGCTTGTCCCAAAGCTCCAGTAAGGTGTTCAATGGCCACTGGATCCGAGGAGCTACTGGCCTCAAAGGTGGTAACATCCGGAGCCTGCTTCTTGATTTGCTTCCTGGCAGCTTGCAGAATCTCATCAATATTCACGTAAAGCCTCACATAGGTTCTTTCACCCAGGGTTGCAGCTAGGTAACAATAATGGCATTTGGCAGGACAGCTAGTATTAAGAACTAATCGGTAATCGGCTGATGGGCGGCAAGGTTGTGGAGCTAGGCTATGCTTGACTCCTACTGCCACCATACGTTTAGCGTGGTGAAAGCGTTGACAGTGATCCTCACCTGCAACCTCTAGTCGGTTGTGGGAAGGAGCGGTGCGAAGAGTTACACCCCTGGCTTGAAACTCATCGTATAGTCGTTTCCCCAAATCATAATGCAAAGCTTCTGGCTCAAAAACAGCTTCGTCCGGGTAGAAAAGCGTGGTCTGCATTTCTCTGGTTTTCACATTCCAACCTCCAGTAAGACTAGTCTACCCTGTACACAAATAGACTAATCTCACTACCTGCCCGACTCTTACTTAGTATAGCCCGACTTGGATGACCGCTACTTGAGATTATTATCCCGTCGGGTGAGCTTTTGCAGGAGATCAGCTACCCGCTGCCGGGCTTCTGTCTCTGTATCGTGATCTTCACTCAGCGTAAACTTGATTTTGCTGCCCTCACCCACCCCAGGGGGAAGTAGTGACACCGGCCAATGAACCGGAAGCTCACCACCTGTCTTGGGAAGTAGCAGCACGGCGTTTTCTCCCTCTATCCGGTCTACGGTGACTATCACCTTCACCTCGGACATCGCACACACTCCTCCACAATAGCCTCTACAGACTTTAGGAATTACCCGAATGCCACAGTCAGAAACTGATCAGAGGTACCAGATTTTCCATGCGTTTTGGCCCAATTCCAGGCACCCGCAATAGATCTTCAAGCTTTCGAAATGGTGTGCCTTCTCGCTCCTGGATAATCCTCCGTGCTAATGTAGGGCCGATGCCAGGCAGCTCCATCAACTCTTCCATTGTGGCGGTATTGATGTTCACCAAACCGTTCCGGCTACCACCATCTGCCTGAGACTCAGTGAAAAGCGATTCACCTGGCTCCACAATACGAAATGATGAACCATCACTAACCACGATAATGGTGCCAAGTAGATCTGTTCGCAAAACCTGGATATTGGCCTCTTCGAATCTGTTCAGTATCTCTTCATCAGGCAGGCCATATACGTTATCGGCACCCACCGACATAATCGCTAGGTTGGGGTTTACTGCAGTTAGAAAAGCTTTAGTACTACTAGTTTTGCTTCCATGATGGGCTGCCTTAAGAATTTGGACCTTAGAAAGACTAGCCTCTGCTAGAATGCGTTCTTCTGCCTCTGCCTCCACGTCTCCCGTAAGTAGTATGACGACGCTGCCATAGCGCAGCTTCAGGACGACGGAGTTATTGTTCAACCCCGGCAAAAAAGGTTCCATCGGATTAAGCACCATCACTTCATCCAAACCCGGGATAGTAAGCTTATCCCCGGCTCGAGCTAAATAAAAGGGGATTCCCTTTTCATAGATTAGTGTTAAGAGACCCTCATATGTTCTGGTGGTATGAATCTGTCCATCGGCCAGTATTTGCCCAACAGGATATCTGTCTAGAACAGGGATCAATCCACCAATATGATCGAAATGAGGATGAGTCATCACTACCATATCCAGAGATTCAATCCCCATTTTCTCAAGATAAGGCAATACCACCTGCTTGCCAGCTCTGTCGTCACCGGCATCAACTAGGATATCCACGCCCTTGGGTGTCTGGATCAAAATGGAGTCACCCTGGCCTACATCGAGAAAATGCAAGATGAGCTCATTAGCCTGAGCTCCGGCCCCAAAACCAGCCATGAGTACCAGAACCAAGAGTAAACCTATTACTCTGGAAGCCCTCCGTAAATCTAACCTATGGAACATCCTTCTGCCTCGCCTCCCTACTCTAGCTCCTTTTGGTAGATTTCGGCCTGTGGATCCCAAGTCCTGCTCAAAGCCCAGTTCTAGCCTGTTTTGCCCATTTCCAGATGAATTGACACCTCTGTTTTCCTGTGGTATATTTTACACTAATTAGGTAGATAGAAAGGAGGGTGCAGGATGCCACAGGATAACTTAAGCTACCGTCTGGAGACTATGGCTGTACATGCTAGTCAGACACCTGATCAAGCCACTGGTTCTCGAGCAGTGCCGATCTATCAGACAACATCCTTCGTGTTTCCTGATACTGATTATGCGGCAAGACTCTTTAGCCTAGAGGAAAAGGGCGATATCTATACCCGAATTAGCAACCCCACAACAGAGGTCTTTGAAAAACGTATGGCTGCCTTGGAGAGAGGTGTAGGGGCTATGGCGGTAGCATCGGGTCAGATGGCTGTTGCCTATTCTATCCTGACCCTAGCAAAGAGCGGAGATGAAATCATTTCATCAGCTAGCCTCTATGGTGGTACCTATGCTATGTTTTTTCACCGCCTGCCAAGCCTTGGGATCAATGTCCGTTTCGTTGATCCGACAGTACCAGAGCACTTCCGTCAAGCCATTACCCCTAAGACCAAGGCGATCTATGCTGAGACTATCGGCAATCCTCAACTCGATGTGCTGGATATCGAGGCTGTAGCCGAGATAGCGCATGAGGCAGGTATCCCTCTTATCATGGACAATACCTTTGCGACACCTTGCCTATGCCGCCCCTTTGAGTTCGGTGCAGATATAGTAGTCCACTCTGCCACCAAATGGATCGGTGGCCATGGCAACTCCATAGGTGGCATCATCATCGATGCTGGTACCTTTCCCTGGGACAATGGCAATTTCCCCGATTTCGTCGAACCTGATCCCGCGTACCATGGGGTAAGTTATACCCGAGATATGGGCGAAGCGGCTTACATAACGAAAGCTAGAGTGCAGTACTTAAGAGATCTAGGAGGGTGCCTTAGTCCCTTTAATGCTTTCCTCTTTCTCTTGGGGCTTGAGACACTGCCCCTCCGTATGGAAAGACACAGTCAGAATGCTCAACGGATTGCCGACTTCCTCCAAAACCACCCCAAGGTGAGCTGGGTCAGCTACCCGGGTCTGCTGGAAAACCCATCCTATAGCCAAGCACAAAAATACTTAACCAATGGTGCCGGAGCTATGATTTCCTTTGGAGTTAAAGGTGGTCGCAAAGCCGGAGGTAGGTTTATTGATAGCCTGAAACTCATATCATTAGTAGCCAATGTCGGCGATGCCAAATCACTGGTCATCCACCCTGCCACTACCACCCATAGCCAACTGACATCGGAACAACTAGCTGCTACCGGTGTGACTGAGGATATGATCAGACTTTCCGTAGGGCTTGAGCATGTCGATGACCTAATAGATGACTTGGATAGAGCATTAAGTCAGGCGGCAATCTGACGGTAAACTCCCGTATGAGCTCTAGGATGACGGGGGCATCGTATTTGAGACGCCCCCTTCTCATCCTATTTCATTAACGGGCGAGACCTGCCGACTGCCCGGCACTACTAAGGTTCCTGTCTTGTGGCACCGGCCAAGGTGAGCATCTCCTCCGGCTTCACCACGTAATCAACAATCAAACCCATCAAGCCCACACCGACAACTGTCAAGACAAAACGGGCAATGGTGAAAGGCATACCCATGAACCGAGCTTCCAGCATCAACTGTGGTATCTTGGCGGCTCCCCAGGCACCGAGAAATACTGTTATTGTTCCAACCCCGGCACCCTTGTCTACTAGCCCTCTAGCCACAGGAAAAGCGGCATAAAGCGGTCCGGTAGGTGCAGTGCCAAAGACAAAGGCAATGAGAAACCCCTTTAACCCTGAATCTTTGCCCATATGGGCCTCCACCATGGACCTTGGCACCCAAACCTCAAAGAGTCCCATCAGGACAGAGATACCTGGCATGATCAACATGACTTCCTTAAGGGAAAGACCAAAAGCCTTGGTGGATTTGCTCGCCAGACTAGGCCACCAAATCCAGAGAACCACATATATAAGGAGCATGATTGCTACCGGACGATAAGCTCGGATGTTTGCCCCTGGTTTCCGGGAGGGAGAACCATTCCGGGTATGGTCAGCTCTGGTTGTTTTCACCGCAACATCACTCCAATTCCGAAAGCAATAATCAGCGCAAAGACAAAGCTAAGAACATTGCGAACCACTGTATACTTCTTGCCTAGTTGCTCCATCTCCAGGGGCGCGGTGACGATCCCCACCATGTTTAGCGTAGTGATAAATGCCGCTATGGCCGTAGGTGCTGCTCCCGCTTGGTAAAGAGAACCAGCTAACGGCAGAGCCACAACATGGGGAATCAAGGTGATGGCTCCCACAATCGCGGCCAGCACTACGGCCAGATAGCCTGACTCTGGCCCCAGATACCGGGAAATAGTCTCCGGAGAGAGAGCACCACTTATGATCCCCATCAGTCCTGTTACAGCCAGGAGTGCCGGCAGCATTTTCATAAAAGCTCGAGACCCGATGAGTAGAGCCTTCTTAGATTTGCTCGGATCCTTAACCACACTAAGCCCGAGAGAGATGATGACAATCCCGTAGATTAACCCCGTGACCATATTGGTTTTTCCCCTTCCTTTCCGTGTAGGGCAGCATAGCGAGCCAGCAGTGCTTCGATGCGCTGCTTGTTTCCCCGAATCACTTCGATCCAGACAGCCAAAGCCTCCCGACCTTCGGAGGTAATCGTGTACACACGTCGCTTGGGGCCTTGCCCACCCTCCTCCCAGTCTGAAGATACTAGTTTCTCCTCTTCTAACCGCCTTAGCGTCCGATAGAGGGTGCCAACATTCAGTGAATCTGCTGGGAATCCGAACCCCTCCAAGCGATTCATCAGACCATAGCCATGGCCTGGCTCTTCATCAACGAGAAGGAGCAAGCAGGTCTCGAGAAACCTCTCCATATGTGCACATTCCCTAGGAGGGCCCAATGTCTGCTTCTCAGACACACTTCCCCGCTCCCTTCATCTATTATTTTCTAGTTGCTTTGGTCTTCTGATGAGATTGGCCGATGTTGTTGCTAGCAAGATGCCGGGTTCCCCTAAAAGCTCCAGAGCCCCAGGTTCCGCCTATCTATATACTCTATGCATATACTCCACGAGATAATAGTATCACTGGCGATCTAATTGTGCAAGCACTTTCTTCGAGGCCAGAGCAAATCATCAGTGAAGCAGAGTCACTCAGATAATCTATCCGATATAACCACCTGCGTAGAGATAGTAGATAAAGATGTGATGAATTACCAATCTTGTTGGCCTATTGGCAGGTTATTACCGTATTGTCCAGAATTATTGTATTAGCGTAGTCTACACCGAGCTATTCCTGAGTGCTAGATGGAAGCGCCTTAGATAGTATACCGGAGTTGGCATGTGCCTCACGTGAAAGGAGGTGATGAAGGCCTGCTATTGGTTCATCCTTCTGATTTGACCGACGACTAGTAAAGTGGGATCATCAGAGCCTTCTTAACGAAAGGA
>JAAYSL010000045.1 GCA_012518315.1 Bacillota bacterium
GAGATGGATATCATACGCCCACTTAAAGACTTAGCGCTATCAATCACTTATCCAGTGGCAGAGACCCCCATCATTACGAGGGACCAAGCCTCCCTCCTTTCGCAACTATGGATTAATAACTACCTTGCAATTATATCATGTTTTGTCAATGGTCATCTAAAAAATACGTCTGGGGGATCGTGTAGACATCAAAACCACACACTCAACATGACTCGTCTGGGGGAACATGTCCACTGGCTGCACCTCTCTAAGCTCATAGCCGCCCTCAGCCAAGATGGCTAAATCCCGGGCCAGTGAGCTGGGGTTGCAGCTCACATATACGAGCCTGGGAATCTTGGCCTGCAAGAGTGCGCCTAGCACTTCTGATTCGCAACCTTTCCGTGGTGGATCAAGAACTGCCATATCTACTGAGCCTTCCTCCAGAATCCCCGGTAGCTCGCTCTCAACTCTTCCGACACGAAATTCAGCCCCACTAATGTGATTAAGCTCGGCATTTAACTTGGCATCACCAATGGCCTCTGGCACTACTTCGATCCCGATTACGTGTGCCCCTTCCCTGGCTAGATGTAGAGCGATACTGCCTGTTCCCGAGTAACAGTCTAGGGCCCTGGTACGTTGCCCGATCTTGGCATATTCCACCACCTTGTGACACAGAATCGCCGCCTGCTCGGAGTTGACTTGGAAAAACGAGCGGGGCGAGATGGCGAATTTCAGACCATTGAGTTCCTCAATCAGATAGGGTGCACCCCAGAGTATGCGAGTCTTCTCTCCCATGATCACGTTGGTACGTTTTGTATTGACATTCTGGGCGACAGTAACAAGCTCCGGCAAAGCAGCCCTCATCTTCTCAACTAGCTTTGCCATGCCAGACACTTCTTTACCATTGGTAACCAGGATAACCATGAGCTGGTTATGGGCAGTACTAACCCTACATACGAGGTGTCGGATGAGCCCATCACCAGTGATCTCATCATACGGCACAAGCCCGATTTCTGCTAACAGATAAGACACCACCTGTAGGGCCTTGTTGCAGAGTGGGTGGGTGTTTGCACACTCCTCGATGGGCACTATTGCATGGGTGCCTCTCCGGTAAAAGCCTAAGGCTACCTTGCCGCCCACTAGCCCCATGGGATATTGCACCTTGTTCCGATACCCGCAGGGGTGTGCCATCCCGATGACCGGCTGAACCAGTGGCTCCTCGAATTTGCCAATTCGGGTAAGAGCATCCACCACTAGCTGTCTTTTCCACTCAAGCTGGCTTTCATATGCCATATGCTGTAACTGGCATCCACCACAATCACCGGCCACAACACACTCCGGAGCTACCCGCCCCGCAGCCGACCGTATCACCTTAATTATGCTCGCCCGCCCATGGTTTCTTTTAACTTCCTGTATCTTGGCTAGAATCTGATCACCAGGTATAGTGCCAGGCACAAAAATAGCGAAATCATTGACCCTGCCTACGCCTTCTCCGGCATGGCCTAGGCCAGTTATTTCAAGCTCTGTTTGTTGACCAACTGTAACTGATGGTTGCTTGTGTTTCTTTGCCGCCATAGACTCAACTCCATTGACTTTCAATTAATGATCATGAATCACTTAGATATCCGAATATATTTATGTTAAGAGGAATCCCATAAGATCATACCCTCGACTCCACCAAAGGGAGGAGCACGCTTATTATGTTATACCAAAGTGAGATTCGAAGGCTACCTGTATTGGATATTGGTAGCGGCAAGATCCTCGGGTTGGTGTGTCAGATTATCTTCGATTACGAAGGTAAACGCCTGGCAGGTGTCGGGTTTTCCACATGGACATGGGGCACCCGCAAGTACATTCATCGGGAGGATATTCGGGGGATTGGCGATCATGCTGTAACCATTCCTTCCCATGAGGTTACCAAGCCCTTGAAAGATCAGCCTGAGCTTATGCTGCTGACCAGGATGAATATACCAATCCTGGGTTCACAAGTAATCACCGCCGGTGGCAAGTTTCTTGGGACAGTTGAGGACTACATTCTAGAGCCGGTGGACTATGGCTTGGTGGAGATCCTGCTATCCGGTAGCTTGTTTAAGGATCTGTTTCAAGGATTTGGTCGAGTCCCTGCCCACTTAATCATGGCTATCGGCCGGGATGCTATAGTGGTGAGAGACAATGCTTTGGCCACAATTAACACCAATGGGAGACCAAAGCCATCGGAATCCGCACCAAAGCCGCTGGAAGACAGCTTCCGAATACCAGGCGATGTCCTCCAAGATATCGACAATCCTCAAGGTGATTCCACCCCATTCGATTCAGTTACCGAAGGGCCGTTCCTAGTAGCTCTCCCCGGTAAGCAATCTTCGGGACAAAGCGGCCCTGCTTGTCCCAAAAACCGTCCTCTAGCCAATGTGCGCTATCTACGCCGTGTAGACGAAATTTTGGGTGTTAGGTATCAACCTAGCCAGGCCGCAGCTCCAAACCCCATATTGCGTTCTTCTTTTCTGGAACAGGCGGTCAGGACTGGGAAGGCCTGGTTTGAAAAAGCCATTACTATGGTTAAACCGGGGGATTCGCGCTAGGCTTTGAGTACCCCTGAAGGTGGCTCCACTAGATGACCTTGTCTCATCCCGCATGGGGAGCCATGATGGTTTTTCTACATACAACCTGTTTTCTGCTCCGTCAATAAATACCGGATTGAGGCCCATCGATTCAGAACGAACTGATAATTAGCTCCGTCATGGCTCTTAGGACTGCTTCCTTGCCGATACCTGACTGTGCAGAAAAAACGATGGGCTCTACCCCCAAGGTTTCTTTGGTTACCTTAGCGTGTTGGGGCCATCTTCCCCGGGAGATCTTATCAGCTTTGGTAGCCACAACTACGCAAGGCACGCGATGCCCCTGTAGCCATCTAGCCATTAGCTCATCATCACTGGTGGGTTTGTGCCTAAGATCGACAATATGCAGTACACCAATGAGCTGCTCCCTTTCCCTGAGGTATGTCTCAATCATAGGACCCCATTTGGCCCGCACTCGTTTGGCCACCTGGGCATAACCATACCCCGGTAGATCGACTACGCGAAGGTCAGGAAACCGATAGAAATTGATGGTTTGGGTGCGACCAGGCCGGGAACTGGTTCTAGCCAGATCCCGGCGGTTAGCCAGGCAATTCAGCAAACATGACTTACCTACATTGGAACGGCCCACCAGGGCAATCTCCGGCAGGGGTGGGCCGTCAGTTTTAGGATACTGATTCACCCTTACGGCACTTATTTCAAAAACACCATTATTTAGGTTTATGAGTTTCCCATCCATGGCTGCTGGCTCTCCTGTCCAAAACCTGTCGGTAAGAAAGGCATGGGGTCAGTGGTGGTATCATCACCACTTTCCATGGCCGTCCCCATACCGGGGATAGGAGCCAATAATGCCTTTTCTAAAACTACGTCCATGTGCTCTACCAACTCAATCTCTAGCTTCCTCTGGATATTGACAGGGATCTCTTCCAGGTCTTTGCTGTTTTCCTTGGGCAAGAGCACCCGCCTAATACCCGCTCTGTGGGCAGCTAATAGCTTCTCCTTTACTCCACCAATCGGGAGTACTCGACCCCGCAAGGTGATCTCACCAGTCATAGCTAGATCTCCCCGTACAGGGCGCCCAGTTAGAGCTGAGACTAGTGCCGTTGTAATGGTGATACCAGCTGATGGACCATCTTTGGGGATAGCACCTTCCGGTACATGGATATGAATGTCATGTTTTTCATAAAAGTCCACCGGAATACCCCATTCCGCGGCCCGAGACCGTACATAGCTAAGGCTAGCCTGGGCAGATTCCCGCATAACATCTCCCAGCTGACCGGTGATAATTAGCTGGCCCTTCCCAGGCATCACACTAGCCTCAATGGCGAGGATATCCCCCCCGACTTGAGTATAGGCAAGGCCAGTAACGACACCTACCTTGCTCTCGCCTTCTGACATTGTCCGCAAGTAGCGAGGAGCCCCTAGATAAGTCTCAATGGAATTGACATTCACCCGGATAGGTGGCTCTGCTCCCTGTACCAGTTCTTTAGCCACTTTGCGGCAGACCGAGCCTAGCTCTCTTTCCAAATTACGCACTCCCGATTCCCTGGTATAATCGGAAATAACTTTCGAGATGGCATTATCTGATATAAAGATCTGTTCTTCTTTTAGACCATTGGCTGCCACCTGTTTCCCCCAAAGGTGTCTCTTGGCAATCTCCAGTTTCTCCTCTTCGGTGTATCCCGGGATCTGGATGACTTCCATTCGATCCAGCAAAGGCCGGGGTATATTGTGCATCACATTAGCTGTAGTAATGAAGAATACCTTGGATAAATCGAAAGTGACCTCCAGGTAATGATCACCGAAGTTACTGTTCTGTTCGGGATCTAGAACCTCCAAGAGAGCCGATGCCGGATCCCCGCGAAAGTCCATGGTCATCTTATCAATCTCATCCAACAGCATCACCGGATTCCGGGAACCAGCTTGCTTCATGGCCTGGATGACCTTACCGGGCATAGCCCCGATATACGTGCGACGATGGCCACGAATTTCGGCTTCGTCCCGCACACCCCCTAAAGAGAAACGAACGAATTTCCGTTCTAAGGCCCTAGCGATAGAGCGAGCCAAAGACGTCTTGCCAACTCCTGGTGGTCCTACAAGGCACAAAATTGGGCCCTTCATTTTCTTGGTCAAATGTCGTACCGCCAGAAACTCTAGTATACGCTCTTTGACCTTATCCAGACCATAATGGTCTGCATCGAGGATCTCCTTAGCTGCAGCAATATCCAGCCGATCCCGGGTCTGCTTTGACCAAGGCAATGAAGTAAGCCAATCTAGATATGTCCGCACGACCACTGCTTCCGCTGCCATGGGAGGCATTTTCTCAAGGCGATCCAATTCATGCAATGCCTGCTCTTGGGCTGCCTTAGGCATTTTGGCTTTTTCTATCTTGCGGCGGAACTCATCTACCTCTGAGGCTATAGCATCCTTTTCGCCTAACTCCTTTTGGATCGCTCGCATCTGTTCCCGTAGATAGTATTCCTTTTGATTCTTCTCTAGCTGCTTGCGAACCCGAACATGGATCTTTTTCTCTAGTTGCAGGATCTCCACTTCTTTGCTCAAAAGCAAGACTAGTTCTTCCAGCCTGCGCCTGGAAGAGGCGATCTCCAAAAGATGTTGCTTTTCCTCTACTGATACCATCAGTTGAGCCGCTATGGTATCGGCTAGCCTGCCAGGCTCATTGATGGAATTTATGGCAACAATCACTTCCGAGGGCACCTTGCGGGAGAGTTTCACATATTCCTCGAACTGATCCTGCACTGTCCGCATCAAAGCTTCGATCTCAGGGCCAGATTCTTCTGTCTCACTTATCTCACTAACCCGGACATGAAAACAGGATTCGGTCTCCACAAACTCTTCGATTTGCACCCTGTGCAGTCCCTCGACTAGCACCCGAAGTTGTCCCTCTGGCATCTTGAGCAGCTGCTTAATCTCTGCCATTACACCAATTTCCTGAATCTCATCTGCCTCGGGCTCGGCGATTTCCGCTGATTTTTGCACAGCCAGGATCAACTGCCGATCCTGGGTCATGGCTTCCTCCAAAGCCCGAACCGATTTTTCCCTTCCCACATCCAAGGGAGTGATCATGAATGGAAAGACCAGCATACCCCTGAGAGGTAGAAGCGGATAGGTGTCTTTGGCCGCATTACTGGCTTCAATCATAATATCTGTCACTGACTTCACCCCCATTGGTTATAGCGATCCCTATACTATTCTTGTCCATAAATTCAGTTCTTCCTGCTATTGTTATCTTCCCCTTCCCATCCCACAACTCAAACTACCCAAGGATCAAATCGGGAACAACATAAAAAGGAGCTGTTATGAGCAGCTCCCCCGACAGGCTTGCCGTAGCGCGGGCTCTCAGGATCAGTATAACATTAACCTGACGCGCTTAACAGCCCACTAGAAACGGCAGACTTGGATATCTGTGCACAATTTGCATCATCCAGTAAAGAGAGGGTGATTACCTCCTCTAGTTGTTCCACACCATGAACCACCATGCCATCGATGCTGCTAAACATCGACTGCCAGTTGTCCTTTGGGATAATGGCCCGCTTGACACCAGCTAGTCGCGCGGCTTCGAGTTTGGCAACGATCCCGCCAACAGGTTTTACCAGCCCGCGGATGGAGACCTCGCCAGTCATGGCCACCACATTGCTCACCTTGCGCCCTGTAATGGCAGAATAGATGGCTGCCACGATGGCAACACCGGCTGAAGGACCATCCACCGGTGTCCCACCAGGAAAATTGACATGAATATCATAGTTATGTGGCTGGAGATGCAAGTTTTGTCGCAAGACAGTGATTACATTATCCAACGAGCTTTTCGCCATGCTTTTCCGGCGCATGGTCCTCCCATACCCACCCAATTCCTCTTCCTCCATGATGCCGGTAACGACTAGTTGTCCTTTCCCGTGCTCCACCGGGATGGCAGTTGCCTCCACCTCAATTAGGGTGCCCAGGTTAGGTCCATAGACTGCTAGCCCATTGACTAGACCCACTTGTGGAGCTAAGGGAATGGTTCTGTCTGGTCGGGGTGAGTATTGCCCGCTGTTTACTACCCACTCGATATCGGCCCGGGTAATCTCCTTCCTTTGGCTTGTTAGCGCAAGTCCTGCCGCAATCTGCACCATGTTCACCGCCTCCCTGCCATTGGTGGCATAACGCTTAATCACTTCCAGCGCATCATCGGGAAGTGCAAAGGCGATTTTGTCGGCGGCATTGGCCGCTATAGTCCCGATCTGATCTGGGGTTAGCGGCCGAAAGAAGATCTCTAGACAGCGGGAGCGGATCGCCGGTGGAATTTCCTCCGGCACACGGGTAGTTGCTCCCACTAAACGAAAATCGGCGGGCAGTCCCTTCTGGAAGATTTCATGAATATGCAAAGGGATATTGCTATCTTCGGAGCTATAGTAGGCACTTTCGAAAAACACTTTTCGATCTTCCAGAACCTTAAGTAGCTTATTCATCTGGATGGGGTGTAATTCCCCGATCTCATCAATGAACAAAATGCCTCCATGGGCTTTGGTTACTGCTCCCGGTTTAGGCTGTGGAATACCAGCTACACCCAAAGGGCCAGCCCCCTGATAAATCGGGTCATGCACTGAACCCATCAATGGATCAGCTATGCCCCTATCATCAAACCGAGCAGTAGTGGCATCAATCTCGACAAATTTGGCGAAGGCCTGGAAGGGAGACAGGCTATTGGCCTTGGCCTCTTCTAGCACTAAGCGAGCGGCAGCTGTCTTGCCGATTCCAGGAGGCCCGTAGATGAGCACGTGTTGGGGATTAGGCCCACAAAGTGCCGCCCTAAGTGCCTTAAGTCCGTCTTCTTGGCCGATCACTTCATCAAAGGAGGCAGGACGAGTCTTTTCTGCCAATGGTTCTGTCAAAGAGATGGCGTTAAGACGCTGCAGTTTATCCATTTCTTTTCGGGATTCACGGTCTACCGCCGATTTGCTGCTTTGCTGGCCTCTTAGCAGGTTCCAAAAGTAGAGACCAATTACGATGGCAAAGAAAAGATTGATTATCCCCAATACACCCATCACAAAGACCCACCTGCCCCCATCTAGCAGTTGATTTGCACTCTCTATTATGCACAAGGGCATGGTCTTTTAACCAAAAAGGCCCGGACAGGCCGGGCCTTTTTATTGCTATATAATCCCTCATTAAGCAGTCTCTTCGGTCAGGTGCTCCCTGCGGATGAGGCCAGGTGACACCTTCTTCTCCACTACATCCCGGCTCACTAGACACTTGACAATATCCTCTTGGGAGGGAATCTCATACATGACATCCAGCATGATATCCTCGAGAATTGTCCTGAGGCCCCTTGCACCGGTCTTACGGGCCATGGCTTGCTTGGCAATGGCATCTAGGGCATCATCATCAAAGATGAGCTCTACGTCATCCATATCAAAGAACTTCTTATACTGCTTGACTAGGGCATTGCGAGGCTCTTTTAGGATCCGCACCAAGGCTTTCTCATCTAAGGCATCTAGTGCCACTACTATTGGTAGGCGGCCAATGAACTCAGGGATCAGCCCATATTTCAATAGATCCTCAGGCATCACCTGGCGCAAGATCTCGCCAA
>JAAYSL010000274.1 GCA_012518315.1 Bacillota bacterium
CATATAGGCTACATGGGTTACGGTGTAACCGGCATCCCCTAAATCCTTGAGAATAGCATCAACATTGGTTGTATCTAGCCTTAGGACAATGGAGCGCCTCTCTTTTCCTTGGTGAAAAGTGGCTAGACTAATGATACTAATACCATGATCCCTGATGATCTTGGTAATGCCCGCTAGCATACCGGCTTTATCTTCGGTCTCTAAAGCGATTCTGGTACCCTTGCTTCTTAGACCCATAGAATCGATAAAAGCATCAAAAATGTTAGTCTCAGTGATGATCCCTACCAGTTTGTCACCATCAAGTACAGGTAGTCCACTAACGACATTTTCCCGCATCAAAACGGCTGCTTCCTCGATTAAGGTATCAGGGGTGACAGTCACCGGATTGGGAGTCATGACATCCTTGAGCCTCATCTTGGATAGCAGGTAATTTATCTCAAATACGCTTAAGGTGGTAGCTGGGGAAGGTGCTATCCTCAGGAGCTCTGACTCAACGACAATACCAATCAGTTTGCCTTTATCCAATACCGGCAGCCGTCTGACCTTATGCTCCTGCATGAGCTTTAGGGCATCCAGAATACCCATATCTGGGGTAGCCGTGATTGGACTAGGTGTCATCCGGGTCTTGACCATCATGGCGAAACCCTCCTGTCTTTTCGCTATCTCTACTTCCAAAATTCCGTAATGGGTGGTGAAATCCTGCTTTACGAGGAAATAGGTGAGCACAAAGAAGAAGTCCCTGTTCTAGATTAATGAGTCCATTCAATGACTGGTATTTCAGCCCCTATGCTTTTTTGGATTGCTTGCTTCATCTTCTCGTAATGTGGGCAGGGATAGCCAATGGGGTTACCTTTGCTAATACAGGAAGCTAGGACTATTACGTCACAACCCCGCTCAACCATTAGTTTGGCTCTGGCTACAGCCCTTTTTCCCGGACATCCGCCACAAGATACAAAACCCACAATTTCAACCGGGCCGGTGGCCTCAAAAGCCATTTTGCCCTCTCGTGCAACCCGGAAATCCGTAGTTCCCGGGCACATATCTTCCGTCTGCTGGCAGCGTATGATTCCTGCTTTTTTCATGGAGCTCCCCCTTGCATAGCGTTTTCTCACGCACTACTTAGTTATCGGTTGGAGGAAACCTCTTTGATCTCATCTGGGATCACGTTATCGTAATGCGAAACTGCGCCTCTTGCCTTGGGAGACTCCGTGGCACTTCGGGCAGTTTGCATAGCTAAGGCTCCCACCGGGCAAGAGAAGACACAAGTCTCGCATTTGATGCATTCCGCTGAGCCAAGCTGCCCTTGTACTGGCAGGGTGATACCCATGGGACATACCTTTTGACATAGACCACAGTTGCGGCAGGCTGTTGGATGAACCATGGTCACTCTGGTATCAGTGGCGGTGTTTAGCCCAGTTATGCGACCTAGTCTATGGCTGATCTTCTGCATAGTACCCATGGGACATATAGAACACCAGGCACGGCGTCCAATCAGTAAAGCTAAGGTGCTACCGATTAAAGTCGGCATAAGGTAATTGACTGCCATTAAGAAACCTAGCCTATCCCAAAAGGCCATACTGCCAAAAAGAGGAATCACGCGCACAAGTCGGCGAATAAACATGAATATATAGAAGACAAAGAAACCTCCCTGTAACCATGGGGAGCGAAGAAATCCAAGTGACTTGCTCTTGGGGGAATAGGGCCCAAGGACGAGATCAAAGAGGCTGCCATGGGGGCAGAGTTTGCCACACCAGTACTTACCATTGCGAAAACCAAGTACAATCAGGGTTGCCATAATGGGGATGAGAAGCAAGCCCAACTTATGGAACCATAGCCCTCCAAAGGCGATAGTCGGCACTAGTATCCAGGCTACCTTCTGCCAAGGGGTGTAGTGTTCAGTTTTCCGATGCTTAGCCATCAACGTATACCTCCTGTGTTGGGTACATATACCCGGTATGGGTATAGTATGATGGAAGGCATAGTGGTTGTCAAGGGCCATGGGGGAGTTAGGTGATGGTAGTATTGTTCATAGATTTCTCCTGTCTACGGTTTCAATCATTTTGAGAAAGTAGGGATCTAACATGAGAAAGATAGCGTATTTGACCATAGATGATGGCCCCACGGAGAACACGAAAGGGCATGTTGATTACCTTAACAGTAAGTCCATTCCCGCCATAATGTTCTTGTTGGGAAGTAATGTGGAGCAGTATCGAGATGCGGCGATCTATGCGGTTCAGCACGGGATTATCGTCGGGAATCATAGTTACTCTCATCCTCAATTCTCCAAGATCACCCTCGCTGAAGCCGTGGGGGAGATCAAGCGGCAGGAAGCCCTGATCGATCAGGTCTATGCAGCTGCTGGGCGTGTAAGGCAGTATAAGCTTTTCCGATTTCCCTATGGTGATAAAGGTGGAGCCAACAAAGGACAACTCCAGGAATACCTGAAGTCTGAGGGCTTTATGAAGATCGATTCTACAGAAATCACCCATCCTTCCTATTACGAAAATGGGCTAGACAAGGATTGGGATGTGTTTTGGACATTTGACTATAGGGAATATGCAATACAAGATGGAGCAAGCGCATCGGACCAACGGAACATTTTGAGCTATATCAATATGATGGGTCTATGGTCAGGAGGTAGTCCACTGGACAGGTTTTCAGCGGAGATCATTTTGATTCATGACCATTCGGCTACGGAAATGCGTTTTCCTGGTTACTTTAGTGAGTTGCTAGACCATACTATGGCCATGGGTATAGAGTTTACAATGCCGCGGTTTATCTGACAAGCAGAGCCCAGTCGGCGATTACCCATACCTGACTGGGCTCTATTTTTGCGTAGAGCTTGGATTAGGGTACTTACTATCTGGCTTTTCCGATGCTACCCTACTTCAGGATGAAGCGATAGCATCCCGACCCGCCCTCGAACCGATAGTAAGGCTCCCCACTTTCTGTAACGAGGTTAAAAGCCTCACTGGCAATGGGTAGGCCATTTATAGTAGCCTCTAGCTTTCCGTAATCTAGCTTTGGAACATAAAGCGTAACTTTGGTATTCACTGGGATGGTGACCATCATCTCGAATCCACACTCATCTCTTTTCCAGCTGGAACTGATCATACCTTTGAGGGTTTTGACTGAGGCACTGGCATGATCTAAAGCAGCGGGAATGGCTGGCTTGATGATGACTTCATCCCATCCCGGTTTCCCCAACTGTATACCAGCTAAATCCCGGTAGAACCAGGTATCTACTGTGCCAAGCATGATGTGGTTATGGGAGTTCATCCCCGTACCAGTGAGCTTCTCCCACCTCTCCCACACAGTAGTCGCACCTTCTTTGATCATGTATCCTAGACTGGGGTAGCTCTCCTGAGCCATCATCCTGTAGGCTACTTCTTTATACCCGAACTTGGTGAGGGTATCTAGCATGTACCTGGTGCCAATGATACCTGTATCGAAATGGTAATCTGTATGCTGAGTAATATGGGAAACGAGATTCTTCACCACTGCTTCTTCCATTCCCTCTGGGGCTAGATTCAACTGCAAGCCCAATACGTTAGAGGTCTGGTCGTTGTTGCCATAGGCCTTTGTCTGTGGGTTAAAGTACTTCTTGTTGAAGGCCTCTCGAATACTTTTAGCTTTCTCTTGGAAGCGAGTGGCGTCTGCCGCTTTGCCGATCACTTCAGCGATCTGTCCTAGGCGGAGGACATCGTGGTAATAGTAGAAGGCCGACGTCATCTCCCGAGGGTTACGCTTGGGAGGGACACTGCCTGGCGGACACCATTCCCCATACTTAACATGAGTAACCAACCCATCTTCTTCAATAGACTCGAGAAACTCTACGTACTTTTTCATGCCATCATAGTGTTCTTTTAGTATTTCTACATCATGGTAGTAGCGATACATCTCCCAGGCTAAGGTGATATAAGCTGTTCCCCAAGCTGGATCGGCCGGATAAAGTGGCCAATAGGGTGGCACTACGTCAGAGAGGCTGCCATCTTCTTTCTGAGCATCTTTGATATCCTGCAAATACTTGACATAGAACCCGGCCATGTCAAAGTTATAGATGGCCTCTTCTGCTACCAGCTGGGCATCACCCATCCAACCCAATCGCTCATCTCTTTGAGGACAATCAGTGGGTACACTCATCAGGTTGGCTAATTGCCCATAGATGACATTCTTGTGGATCGTATTGAATAACTGATGCGAGCTAGAGAAACCACCCGTATAGTCCACGGCGGTATGAACAAAACAGCCTTCTAAACTATCTAGTCCCGGAGTCCCTGGATAACCAGTAACTTCTACATACCTAAATCCATGGTAAGTAAAGCGGGGTTCATAGATTTCTACACCCTTGCCTTTTAGGATATACGTATCGGTGGCCTCCGCATCCCGGTTGATGCGGGTCTCAAGCCTGCCATAGTCATCTAGTACTTCGGCAAAGCGCATTTTGACTTCAGTGCCTCTTTCACCTTCTACCTTTAATCTAGCCCAACCAGTAATGTTCTGACCTAAGTCGTAGATATATACACCGGGATCGGGACTCTGGATAGCTACCGGCTGTAGCCGCTTAGTCACCTTGATCGGGGGCATGATCTGGGCCCTCATGATACCACCAGGCGAATCAACTTTCACTGCCTGTGCCCAGCCGGTACCATCGAGACCTGGCTTGTCCCAGCCATCGATTTCCATGCGGGCATCATAGAGTTCGCCGTAATATATGCCGTTAATCCCCACAGGGCCCCGCTTCACCTGCCAGGTGGTATCTGTCACGATCTTAGCTTTCGATCCATCGACATAGGTGACATGCAGTTCTGCCCTGAGGCAGGGGAAGCGATCATAGCCAAAGAGGTCATCATCTCGCCAGCGGAAACTGCAATACCGGCCATTACCCAGCATTACACCTATGGCATTGCCACCTGCCTGAAGTGCATCAGTGACATCGTAGATAGAATAAAGTACAGTCTTCCGGTAGTCGGTTTGACCAGGATCCAGCACCCGATCGCCAACCTTCTCACCATTGATCCGCAGTTCGTAGTAACCAAGACCAGCGATGTAGACTCTGGCTGCCTTAATCTCTTTTTCTATATCAAACTCCTTACGCAAGAGGCTCCCAGGTCGTAGATTGTACCTAGCCTCGATGGTGACTGAATCAGGCGAAGCGTCATCTCCGTTGGCGATCCATACGCCGGACCATTCATTTTCACTAAGAAAGCTAGTTTCAAATACAGCGATATCGCTATAGGGGCTTACCGTATCATCTTTATCCCACCAGCGCACACGCCAATAGTACCTATGGCAGGACTTAAGTTCTTGACCCTGGTAGACAACATTAACCGAACGGAAGCACTCTACCTTGCCACTATCCCAGATGTTTCCCTCTTCCCTAGCTATTAGATTCTCACTATCAGCAACGATCACCTGATATGCCCTTTGATACTGATCCGTTTCACTATGCCCTAGCGCCCAAGATAGTCTAGGATT
This sequence comes from Bacillota bacterium, assembly GCA_012518315.1. Lineage (GTDB taxonomy): Bacteria > Bacillota > Limnochordia > DTU087 > DTU087 > JAAYSL01. The sequence goes on from JAAYSL010000274.1 coordinate 5,479, forward strand.
TGGTCTGTCGATACCCAGTGCCTGTCTTGTGTATTCACAGCGCAAGTTCACTGGAGCTAGTGGGCCTACGCCCTTTACCTTTGTCATCTGACATCTCCTTTCGCTTCGCCTATAGGTCTTTCTCTATGTCGTCTTCGGCGCACAAGTAGCATCAGATTTCTCGATCATCCTAAATTTGCCCTTGGGGCTCCACACTATCACAAATCTTCATCGTGACGACTCCCCGGACTAAAGTCCGAGGCTTCTCGGTTCATCTAGCCTGCTACTGCCAGACTATCCCCGATGGCCCCGCCCAGGTCTGAGCGTTTTAGAATATTGATAGCGGCGTTGATATCTCGG
>JAAYSL010000275.1 GCA_012518315.1 Bacillota bacterium
GCATTGGAAGTGAAATATTGGTAAGCCACCACTGCTTGTTCCTGTACTATGGCACAATACACCTACTATAACACTTACTGATTCTATCATGCCATTTCTCGCCTGTCAAGGAGATTGAGCAGAAATCTCGGTAGCAAAAAAGAGGGGGCGATGGTTCTCGCCCCTTTTCACCTAGTCTGTGCCATAGTAGGGTAATAAGTACCCTATGATGACAAAGCCTTGTTATTTAATCTCGACAACTCCACCGACTTCTTCGATCTTATTCTTAATCTCCTCGGCTTCGTCCTTAGAAACTGCCTCTTTGATTGCCTTAGGTGCTTCATCAACCAAGCCCTTAGCTTCTTTCAGGCCAAGCCCGGTGATTTCTCTAACTACTTTGATGACCTGGATCTTCTTGTCACCGCAACTAGTTAGAATTACATCAAACTCAGTCTGCTCAGCTTCCTCGGCAGCGACAGGTGCCCCTGGCATAGCAGCCATGGCTACAGGAGCAGCGGCGGATACGCCAAACCGTTCCTCGATGGCCTTAACCAACTCAGAAAGCTCCAGTACCGTCATATTCTCAATAGCTTCTAGCATTTCATCTCTCGTCAATTTGATTGCCTCCTCATCTCGATCACCCACTTGGGTGCACTGTACTTTGACTGATCACCACTTGAGAGCCACCATCGCATCAAGCGCCGGCGCCTTCTTTCTGCTCCCGCACTGCGTTCAAAGCATATGCCAGACTGCGCAAAACGCCCTGCAGCACATTCGCAAAACCCGCAATGGGGCCTTGCATTGCCCGAGCCACCATGGCCAGCAGTTCTTCCCGAGGCGGCAAATCCGCCAAGGCTTGCACTGCTTCAACCCCTATGACATTACCTTCTAGTACTCCACCTTTGATCTCCAGCTCTTTGTGCAAGCGGGCGAATTCGCTAATGATCTTGGCTGCAGAGACAGGCTCCTCATAACCAAAGGCAATAGCCGTCGGTCCTGTCAGATACTGCTCTAACCCAGGCAAATTGGCTTCTTTGGCTGCCCGTGTGCTTAAGGTATTCTTGGCAACCTTGTATTCCACACCGGCTTCCCGCAGCTTCTGTCTTAGTTCTGTGATCTCCAGGACGTTTAATCCCCGGTAGTCTGTTAGAACCACCGACTGAGCTCGGCTTAGCTTATCTTTGAGTTCCTCTACTACAGCTACTTTTTCCGGTCTTGCCATTTTCTTCACCTCCGTCCATGCCACAACGACAACAAAAAAGACCCCACAGACATTGGTCTAGAGGGCCTCGTCACATCATGCAGAAAACCACGATGCTGTTTCACCTCCAGCCTCGGTTGGCGGGAATCCCCATTAAGTCTGGTAAGACACCGACTGTCTATGGCCGAGTAGTCAATCACGATTCAGTTGTAGTGCTCTTCTTATTCTTGCTCTTCTTCATCCTTCTCAGTAAGGACGTTGACGATAGTCTGTGGGTTAATCCTCACACCTGGGCCCATGGTAGATGACATGGCAACTTTACGCAAATACTGCCCCTTGGCAGCCGCAGGTCTAGCCTTAATAATGGCGTCCATCAAGGCTCCAAAATTGCCCAATAGTGCTTGCGCACTAAAAGATGCCTTGCCAATAGCCACGTGTACACCAGCAGATCGGTCAACTCGATACTCGATCTTACCTGCCTTCAATTCCTGAACCGCTTTGCCTACTTCAAAGGTTACAGTACCGGCCTTGGGGTTGGGCATCAATCCTCGCGGTCCCAAAACCCGCCCGAGGCGACCAACCATACCCATCATGTCCGGTGTAGCCACCGATACATCAAAATCCAGAAAGCCGCCTTGCACCTTTTCTACTAGATCTTCTGCACCGACGATATCGGCTCCAGCTGCCTCAGCTTCCTTGGCATGTTCTCCCTTAGCGAAAACTACAACTCGTACGGTTGTTCCAGTACCGTGGGGCAGCACCACTGTACCACGCACCTGCTGATCCGCGTGCCGTGGATCAACTCCCAGTTTCAAAGCAACCTCTACAGTCTCATCGAACTTAGCGGTTGCCATCTGCTTGACCAGCCCAATGGCTTCAGCTGGTGTATAAAGTATTTCAGTATCGACTGCTTTAGCAGCTTCTTGATACCTCTTGCCTCTCTTAGCCATCCTTTGTGTCCTCCTTTGTGGTAATAGCGGATAAATCCTCCCACAATCCTACAAAACCCTTACTTCTGAACTTCAATCCCCATACTCCGGGCAGTGCCTGCCACCATCCGCATCGCTGCTTCAACATCGCTGGCATTCAGGTCAGGCATCTTTAGCTCCGCGATCTCCCGAACTTGCTCCTTGGTCACTTTGGCTACCTTCTTCACATTAGGTGTGCCAGAGGCCTTATCAAGCCCAGCAGCTTTCTTGAGCAAAACAGCTGCTGGCGGAGTCTTGGTGACAAAAGTAAAGGAACGATCTTCATAAACAGTAATGACGACAGGTATGATCATGCCAGCTTGATTTGCGGTTCGCTCATTGAAGGTCTTGCAAAACTCCATAATATTAACCCCATGCTGACCTAGAGCCGGACCTACCGGTGGTGCCGGGTTTGCCTTGCCAGCTGGAACCTGTAATTTCACCAGGGCAGCTACTTTCTTTGCCAATCCTTCCACCTCCTTTACACAAGAGCGGTATTACGCCCTTTCCACCTGCTCAAAATTTAGCTCTACCGGCGTATCCCGCCCAAACACCGAGACAATCACCCGCAGTTTGCCCCTCTCTAGGTTGACTTCCTCAATAGTGCCTGTGAAATTCACAAAAGGACCATCGATCACTTGCACATTGTCACCAACGGAATAGACAACCCGAGGTTTTTGCTCTTCCAAACCCATTTGCTGTCGAATGACAAGTACTTCATCATCCATGAGTGGAATCGGCTTATTGCCGGAACCAACAAATCCGGTAACACCGGGGGTATTACGTACGACATACCAAGAATCGTCGCTCATAATCATTTGCACCAACACATAGCCAGGGAAGATCTTCTTTTTCACGATCTTCTTTTTCCCGTCCTTGAAATCCATCTCTTCTTCTATGGGAACTACAACCGAGAAAATTTTGTCTTCCATGGCCATGGATTCTACCCGGCGCTCTAGGTTAGTTTTGACTTTATTCTCATACCCAGAATAGGTATGAATTACATACCACTGGGCATCTTGAGCCAGGATATCATCCATGATGTAAAGGGGAGCACAAGTGATACTCACACCGGCCCCCTCACCCCCTTAGTTTTCTCAATAGGAAAAGGATTTGACCGAA
>JAAYSL010000276.1 GCA_012518315.1 Bacillota bacterium
GATTTCATGTGCCATGATCTGCTAATGACGGAGAAGTACGTATCCGGCACCTACGATACTGCTGTCTTTGAAAGTGTCAACCCACAGCTAAGACAGGCTCTCCAGCATATTCAGAAAGAAGAGCAGCAGCATGGTGAGGACATTTTCAATTACATGCAGCAACATGGTATGTATGGTCTTCAGTAGATCTGTACTGGGGTTCCACGGGCGGCGCCCTAGATGGTTACCAGAGGGAATCACTCTATCTCACTTGGGATAGACGTGCTATGAAATGTCAATAGTGCAGCGCGCACTTTGACAAGTAAGAGGATTCTAGGTTAGGGAGGATGGGGCTATGGCCAATGACCAGACAAACAAATCCCAGATCGCCAGTCTTTCTCAGTCAGAACTGGCATCTCTTTCCACCTGGGAGCGGGAATTGTCTAAAGCCACCGGACAGAAGATAGCTCTAGTGGCTTACAAAGTCGGGTGATACAGCAAGAACCAGTGGGGTTCTACACCAATTCCGCCTAGACCCCACTGGATTTTTACTGCCAAGTAATTTTCCTTCCTAGTACTCCGGATGGATGAAAACACCCTTGGACGTCTCTCGATGGGAGGCACAGCATGACTTGGGGTAGCTCCCACTTCTATCCAATTCACCTCCGGATTGCCCCGTACAGCCGAATAAGCAGCCCTGCAAGGACATTGTCTTTCCGCAATTCAATCGCTTGATACCCACATAGCTCATGGCAGCACATACATTCTATGCAATGGGCATAATCAACCACCTTGGTTGCCTCATCTATGACCTGTACAGGGCAACTCTCCACACACATATTGCAGTGCCTGCACTTCTCCAAATTGATTCTAGGCCTGGTTTTCAAGAACTGCAAAGCAGTGCTGACAAACCCATAGTTCCTTAACCTGAGCCATCTTGTGTACTTGGGCAGTCTAAACCCTTCCAGCCGGGGAGGTGCCTGGTAATCTCCAACAGCCGAGATTTTGCCCACATCTGCTTCCCCTAGCCCCTCGTCCCGGGCTACTGCAAGAATAACTACATCATCAACATCCAACCCCATCATCTTGACTGCTACGGCATCTAGGGCCACGGGGTCAGTGCTAATCAAGATCTTGTTGGCCTTGTAAACAGTCCCAGCTGTTGGACCTTCCCCTTGCATAGCTGTTATACCATCCATGATATGAAGTCCAATAGATGTCGCCTTATGCATACTGGCAATCACATGTGCGAAATCCTTGGGGCTAGGAGCAATCCGGTGATAATCAGCCTTCTTTAGGCCGGGTATTAGGCCGAAGATGTTCTTCACAGCTCCAGTGAATACAGCAGCACTATGAGTCTTGAACTTGGGTACATTAATCACCAAATCCGCCTGAAAAACCGGTTTGGCTAGGTGCATGCGATCTACACGACCGTTTCTAATTAAGACTTCTTCGACACCCTCCCGGTCGAAATTCTTAATCTGGGCTCCCTCTTCTTTTGCTACCTGCTTCAACCCCGAAACCACGAAGCTTTGAGCTGTCGGTGCCGTCCCGGCAATGGCTCCACCGGAGCTATCCCCGATCCAAACTGTGCAGCCTCGCGCTTTAAGTATCCTGGTTATCGCCCTTACAAACTCACTATGGGTGATAGCGGCAGTATCAGAAGTCTTCGGCCCTATGAGATTCACTTTCAGCAAGACGGTCATTCCCGGCTTCACAAAGGTATCCCAGCCACCGAGGCAATCCATGCCGCTGTTTATCTTTTCCATTACTTGCTCGATCTGGTATGTATCACATTCCTTGATAACAACCCTAGCCACGTTTTTCTCATCCTTCGCCACGCAAGAACTTCCCAAATGCCTTATCTTTCTTGCTTATATGGTTAATTAACCAGTCAACCACCAGTCGGTTTGTCTTAAGCACCAGACCCAAACCTGGGCCCTCCTCTTCCAGCTCGTCCTTTAGCTGTTGAAATCCCTTGATGAATGCATCATGAAGCTGTTTATGCTGTAGATATCCGGGGAAACTATGCTTCTGCATTAGCTTCTCCTCATCTCGAAAATGAATGATCACATACTCTCCGAGAAAATCGATAGTCTGCGCCACTGTGTCCTTACCCTGACCTCGGTTACAAGCCTCAATCAGGTTATTTACTTTCTGGAATAGTGTCTTGTGCTGCCCATCGATCGCGTCAATACCCACCGCCAGGGCCGGTGTCCATTGTATCGCCATTTGGCTCCCTCCCTTAACCCAATATTACCCCGGAACCTCGCTCCTGAAACTACTGTATAGCATGATCAAGTGCCCCAACCCAAAAAGAGCTGCCGATAGAAGCGGCCCTTCCCCTATGAATTACTACTTAACACATATCACCAGCAAATAGCTACAGATACCCGTAGATATCTGCCGCTTCACTTACTGGGTGCAGGTTGGGGCGATCTAGTCGGCCCTTTCACCTTGAGAATTCCATCTTCCAAGAAAAGCCGATCCAAGTTCACAGTCCTATTCCCACTGGGATGTTCGGGATAAGTATGGGTGTGATAGACAACAAGCAGCTCTGTACCATCCGGGGACCTCGTTACACTATTGTGCCCCGGCCCCGAGACACCGATGTCGAGGTCTTTGGCTAGAATCGGGTTCCCCTCGTATTTGATCCAGGGTCCAAGGGGAGATGAGGCTGTAGCATAGCCGATGGCATAGTCGCTAGACCCGTAGAAATTGGCTGAGTACATCAGATAGTACACGCCATCATGTATCAAAACAAAGGGTCCTTCATTCCAAAGCCAATCACCAGATCTAAGCTCCCACGGCTGTGAGGGTTCCACGGCCAGGATTGGCTCCCCCTGTAGTTCAAGCAAGTCCTCACTCATCTGTTGCACATAGATCTGGCTAACATGCTTGCCATCGATGACATTCTCTGAGCAGTCCTTTACGTAAAACATATAGGGTGTGCCATCATCATCAACAAAGATGTGGGCATCAATGAACGAAGCCCCCCGATCGAAATAGGGAGCTTTCACATTTATGAACGGCCCCAGCGGATCATCACTAGCAGCTAAAGCTATCTTAAGATGATCATCACCATCTCTAGCACTATACGTCATATAAAACCTACCTTCATAGTAGATTACCTCCGGGGCCCAGAAGTCTTGACCACCCCACCAGTTCCCTTCCCATAGGCAATCCAGGGCCTTCCCCTTTAGGTCCCAGTTGATCAGATCCAACGAATGCCAAACATAAAACCCCCTAGACGGAAGGGATGTGGCATATAGGTAGTATTCCCCTTCATGCTTCATGACAAAGGGATCGCCGATCTGAGCGATATCTCCTACCGGATTGGTATAGGTATCCAAAACCCCATCACCTTCAGCTTTCGTCACAGTGGAAAACCAGAATATCATGCTTGTAGCAACGACAGCAGCCATAAACATAGTAGCCAGGCGAGACATTCTAGGCCAATATGAATCCAAAAAAGAAACCACCCTATCTAATACCTGCAAATACTCTTCCTCCTTAGCCCAGCAGATTATGATTTCATGCCAGTCAACACAATCCCTTTGACAAAGTGACGTTGTATAATAAGAAACAAGATGATCGCCGGTAGCGCCGTTAAGAAAGCACCAGCCATCATTTTCCCATAATAATGAACATAACGCCCCTGTAAAGTTAAAATCCCCACAGGTAGAGTTCTCATCTCCGGTGAATACATCACAATCAGAGCCCAAAGGTAGTCATTCCAGTTGTAAAGAAAACCCATCAATCCATAGGTTAAAAGCGCAGGCTTTGACAAAGGCAATACTATTCGGCAATAGACCCAAAACCGGCTGGCACCATCTATCCTGGCCGCTTCCTGCAATGATCTTGGTATACTAAGGATGAACTGCCTTAAGAGGAACACTCCCGTTACACTAGCAAGCCCCGGTAGAATCAAAGCCTTATATGTATCCACCCACCCTAGGCGATCAACCGTCAAATAATTCGGGATAAGATACACTATCCCCGGTACCACCATAGACGAGATCAGTATACCGAAATACAGATTCTTTCCTGGGAAATCAAAGGAGGCCAAGGCATAGGCCGCCAGCGAGCAAACAGCTACGGAAAGAAGCGAAAAACAAGTGGCTGCAATCAAGCTATTAACAAACCATCTAAGCACCGGTGTATCTACGGTATTCGCCAGGATGGCTCGGTAGTTTTCGAAGGTAAGATCCTTAGGCCAAAACTCCGGCGGCCATACCGTAGTCTGAGTCTCATGCCGCAAGGAAGTGACCAGCATCCAGTATAGAGGAAATAGCGTGATGACAGCGAGAATGCAGGCCAGAACAAAATCCCAGCGCAGGTA
>JAAYSL010000277.1 GCA_012518315.1 Bacillota bacterium
CATCCATGGCCTATCGTCTTGGACCAGCTTCAGTATGGTGAGGCGCAGAATCATCTTGCCACCGGGCAGACCACTGCGATCGAAAGGGACTTGCAGCTGGCTATCCAGAAAGTCCTTTTGGGTGAGGAGACTGCACAGGAAGCGCTAGATGAGTCAGCCAAGAACATCGAGGCTATCTTGACCAAGAGTGGCGTAAAATAAGTCTATACATTTGGCGATAGAGTATGAACCTACGATGGCGTCACTTCCTGTGAATTTGCGGGAGTGGCGCCCATCGGTTCCTGAAGATGGGGGAGAAGCCCATGCAAAAGTTGATCACTGTTGAAAAACGACGTTCTAACACAAAACCCCAAGTAAGTGACGGGACTTTTGGCTTCTTGATGAGCCTGCCGACATTTGTTTTCATGACAGCGGTTTTGGTATATCCGCTAGGGTATGCTTTTGTGAAGAGTTTTCATGATTTCAATCTGCTGATGCCCCATAGAAGCGGATTTATAGGGCTCGGAAACTACATTACTGCTCTCACCAGTCGTGAATTCCGGTTTGCGGTCAAAAACACTGTTTTCTTTACATTGGTGTCAGTTGGTATCGAGTTTGTCTTGGGATTGTGTATCGCACTAATGTTGGCTCGAATAAAGAAGTTCAGAGGACTGTTCCGGACTCTTTTGGTGACCCCGATCATGATGGCACCCATCGTCGCCGGGTTTATGTGGAGGTTCTTGCTTAGTGATCAGTTTGGTTTAGTTAATCATCTGCTTATGAGCTTGCGTCTCATAAATCAGCCACTTAGGTGGCTAACAAGTAGACAGCTTGCTATGTGGAGCGTGATTATCGCTGATGTCTGGAAAACAACTCCTTTCATGATGCTAATGCTTCTGACAGGACTTTTATCTCTGCCTGAAGAGATCATGCAGGCAGCGGACATCGATGGAGCTAGTGGATGGCAGAAATTCCGGTATATCAAGCTACCGCTGCTTAAGCCCGTTATTCAGGTGGCTCTACTTGTTCGCCTTATGGATGCATTCCGGATTTTTGGCATGGTCTTCGTTATGACCTATGGAGGCCCGGCAAATCACACCGATACCCTGAGTTTCTTTATATATCGCAAGGGTTTTATTGAGTTTGAGGTGGGGTATGCGGCTGCGGCAGCATTCGTGATGATTGGACTCATGGCTCTAGGAGGCTTACTATTACTGTATCTTATGAATAGGGGGGCTCGAGATGAGGCGTAGAGAAAAATGGCAGTTGGGGTTAGTCTACCTCGGGCTCATCGTAGCTGTGATTTTCTTCGTGGGACCCTTGGTGTATCTGTTTATTACTTCCTTGAAGCCAGCAGTCGAGGTGTTTGATTTTTCTCTTCCTAGCAGTCCATCACTCCGGAACTACAGGGCTATTGTTAATGAATACCCAGTGCTAGTCTATCTTTGCAATAGCTCAATTGTCTCTCTAACTACTTGTGTACTGGGAGTAGGTTTGGGAGCTTTGGCGTCATATGCCTTTACTAGATACCGTTTTCGGTTTAGTCATACAATGCACTATTCTGCTTTAGTGCTGCGCATGCTTCCTGGTATGGCGCTTCTTATTCCGTTTTACCTTTTGTTCTCCAAATATGGGCTAGTAGATACGAAGTTCGGACTGATACTATCTAATACGGCTTTTAATCTACCGTTTGTGATGTGGACCCTGCATGGGTTCTTCCGAGAGATTCCCATCGAGCTTGAAGAAGCGGCGAAGATCGATGGCTGCAGTAGATTAGGAGTCCTAAAGCACATTATCTGGCCTTTGGCCATTCCGGGTATCGCGGTAACGACCATCTTTGTGTTTATCAACTCGTGGAATGAGTTTGATTTCGCTGTGGTTTTGGCATCAACCGATGTGGCCAAGACCATGCCGGTGGCCCTTGCCGGAATGATGCCAGAGTATGGCATCAATTGGGATCATCTATCAGCGGCCGGTATGCTTTATATCGTTCCGACCCTGATTCTCACCTTCATAGTGCAGCGGCACTTGGTGCAAGGCCTAACAGCCGGCGCGGTTAAGGGGTAGTCCATAGTGTGCTGACTAGAGGCTACTGGTGACTATTTTCTGATGGGAGGCGACATCTCATGCTATTTACCCCCCGAAATCCAAGTCTTCATCTATGGGATAGCTGGCTGCTTAAGCAAGGTGAGGAGTTTCACCTTTTTCACTTAATGAAGCGAACTGGTGAATCCTCCTCCATGATCAATCATGCTATCTCAAAGGATCTTGTCACATGGGAAGAGAAGGGGCCCGTCATTGAAAGAGGCAAACCAGGTGAGTGGGATGCAGGTGGCCTCAATACGGGGATTACGGTTCATCATGATGGTAAGTACTACATGTTTTACGGGGCCCTGGTCGATGGGGTGCAGCGCATCGGGGTTGCTATTTCGACTGATCTGGATAAATGGGAGAAATACGATGGCAGTCCGGTGCTAAAGATTGATCCCCGCTGGTACCAGGCAGAGGTTTTGGATGCTTCTGAACCAGGTGTATCATGGCGGGATCCATGTATTATCGAAGATGAGAACGGGATTTTCCATGCTTTTGTGTGTGCAAGGGCCAAGACTGGAGCATGGGCAGCAAAAGGCGCCATCGGTCATGCGACATCTAGTGATCTTCTTAGTTGGGATGTACACCCACCAATATATGTTTCCGACCGCCACGGCTTCCTGGAAGTACCCGATGTTTTTCGCTTAGGTGATCGCTGGTTTATCATCTTTTCCACGGGGCAATGGCATACCACCAGAACAGATGATGCCGACTATGCTGCAAGTGGTATGAGATACCTCGTAGGTGAATCAATGTTAGGCCCATATTATGAACCCAAGGGAAGCTCCCTACTTTCCACAGGTTTAGGTGTTTTAGGGGCATATGCCGGCAGAAGTATATCTTTAGAGGGGGAAGACCATCTGATGCGGCGGATGCCTATCGGGTCTCGCCTTTTTTACTATCATAATGCCTATCGGACTGAGTTTCTCAAATTTACCTTCAAGGGTTCTTGGGGGTTGCCAAAGCTGCTTACCCAAGATGAAGGACGATTACATCTTGGCTACTACCCCAAGGTTATCTCGGCTATCATATCCCCGGAGACTTTACTGCTGGAAGGAGAAGAATTTAGCGAGTTTTATCCAGGAGTACATGGTACTGGTATTGAATGGGATAAATTGGGGCAAGGGTTATCTGGTTACTGTCCGGGAGGATCGGCTGCGGCTTTGACAAGGCACAAGATCAGTGATGGGATGTGCCAGGTGAAGGTCAGTATAGCCAGTGGAGGGGCAGCCGGTATTCTCTTTCGGTATGATGACGGATCTCGCGAGGGGTTGGCTCTCACTGTTGATGTCACTCGGCAGCGGGTTGAACTACTGCGAGTTTATAGAGCTGAGTTTGGCTGGACCTCCTGTATTGAGCAATATCGACCACTTGCCATTGATTGTGATAAGGAATACATGATCCGAGTGGTGGCTCGGGATTGTTTTGTCGATGCCTATGTAGATGACCAAGCTATGTTTAGCTTGTCAGTTGAGGCTAACAAGAAGGGGAGAACGGGGCTTTATCTTGAAAATGCGAAGGCTCAGTTTGGTTCGGTGACTGTGAAGCCGATTGGAAGGAGATAACTAGATGTTTGAGGCTTTCTATAGTGACTACCTAGAAGAATTCATGGGAGCTTTGCGGGGCTTGGATGTCGGTGTATTAGAGAAGATTATGAATCAGCTAGAGTCGGCTAGG
>JAAYSL010000046.1 GCA_012518315.1 Bacillota bacterium
AGAAGGCAAAGCCACCGCCGACCCAGCTGCAGACTGTCTTCAGCTACGGTCTAGGAATCTGGGAGAACGATGTCTGCTCCAATCCTTACGCGGTGGCATTATGTGAGTTCATTTTTTGCTTAGTGTTCAATTATTGTCGGTTCTACGCCTTGCGTGCCATTACTCGCTTCACGGCAGCCACAATGTCTTTTGCAGTTAGTCCATAGTGCTCCAAGAGCTCATCCGGTGTCCCCGACTGGCCGAAGGTATCCTTTACCCCCACCCTTTCCATAGGAACCGGGCACTTCTCCACTAGTACCTCAGCCACTGCAGACCCCAGACCCCCGATGATATTGTGCTCCTCAGCTGTGACTATAGCACCCGTCTCTTCGGCAGCCTTAAGGCAGGCATCAACATCTAAGGGCTTAATGGTGGCCATGTCCAGCAATCTAACATCGATTCCTTCGGCTTCTAGAAGTTTCGTCGCCTCCAAGGCCTGAGAAACCATCACACCACAGGCAATAATTGTAGCAGCATCTCCATCTTTCAGTAGGGCTGCTTTCCCTATTTCAAACCGATGGTCTTCTTCAAAGATTACCGGCCAACCACCCCGACCCAACCGTAGATAGACCGGGCCTTCATATTCTGTGGCTGCTTTCACCGCCGCTTTAGCCTCAACGCCATCCGCGGGGACGATCACTGTCATCCCTGGCAAAGCCCGCATGAGGGAAATATCTTCCAGCATCTGGTGAGAGCCGCCATCCTCCCCTACAGTCACTCCGGCGTGGGTGGCGGCAATCTTCACATTGAGTCTTCCGTAAGCTACCGAGTTACGAATCTGATCATAAGCTCTTCCAGTAGCAAATACCGCAAAAGAACTGGCAAAAGGGATCTTACCCGCGGCCGCGAGGCCTGCGGCAGTCCCGATCAAATCTTGTTCGGCAATGCCAATCTGAACAAAACGCTCCGGAAACGCACGGGCAAAGCCTACCGTCTTGGTTGACTGAGACAAATCAGCATCCAATACTACTATGTCAGGGTTTACCTTACCTAGCTCCACCAAAGCCTCTCCATATGCATCTCGTGTTGCTTTCTTTGTAGCCATTACTGTCACTCCTCTCCAACAGCCAGTTCCGATAAGGCCGCCCCAACCTGCTCCTTTGAGGGGGCAGAGCCGTGCCAACCTACCTGGTTTTCCATAAAAGAAACACCCTTACCCTTTACAGTATGGGCCACGATAGCGGTAGGCTTACCTTTCGTGCCCCGGGCTAGACGTAATGCTGAGATGATCTGGCCATAGTCATGACCATCAATCTCTAGTGCAGCCCAACCAAAACTGCGAAAACGCTGGGCTAGATCCTGGATACCCATTACGTCTCGCACATCACCATCGATTTGCAGGTTGTTATTGTCAACGATAGCCACCAAGTTGTCCAGCTTATAATGGGCGCTGGTCATGGCAGCCTCCCAAACCATGCCTTCTTCTACCTCACCATCACCGAGTAGACAATAAACCCGGTAATCTCGGCCATCCATCCTGGCCGCCAGAGCCATACCATTAGCCATAGAA
>JAAYSL010000278.1 GCA_012518315.1 Bacillota bacterium
CCCACCGGGTCGGGTAAAACCCTAGCGGCCTTTTTTAAGTGTCTGGATATCCTTTACAAAAAGCTCCTCTCCGGTAACATCGCCGAACACCAGGGAGTCCAGATCCTCTATGTTTCGCCTCTGAAAGCGCTAAATAACGATATGCATAAGAATCTGCAAATACCTCTAGAGGGGATCAGCCGCATGGGCATAGAGATGGGATGCGAGATGCCCCTGATCACCACTGCCGTCCGCACCGGCGATACACCTGCCCGAGAGCGACAAAGAATGCTTAGGAAACCACCCCATATACTAATCACTACCCCAGAATCCCTATTTTTGATGCTGTCCTCTGCGGCCCGAAACATCCTCAAGACGACTAAGTTCGTCATCATCGACGAGATCCACACCCTTGTCCCAAGCAAACGCGGCTGTCATTTGGCCTTGTCACTAGAACGCCTGCAGAATTTGGTTGGTAATCAACAATTCCAGCGCATAGGCCTCTCAGCGACGATCCACCCCCTAGACGAAGCAGCCAAGTTTCTTGTAGGTGATGGCCGTGACTGTGTAATCATCGATTCCGGACAGCGAAAAGGCTATGACCTGGCCATAGAACTCCCACTTCCCGACCTGAGGCATCTGCCTGAGGGAAGTGTCTGGCCAGCACTCTATCGAAAACTGCATCAGTTGATTCAAGGGCATGATACCACCCTCGTCTTTGTCAATAACCGCAGGCAAGCGGAGCGGATCGCGGCTAACCTAAACCAACTGGCCGGCGAGGAAATAGCCCGTACCCATCATGGGAGTATCGCCAAAGAAATGCGGTTAGAAAGTGAAGATCTATTGAAACAAGGGAAAATCCCCTGCATCGTAGCAACTTCCTCCCTTGAACTCGGTATCGACGTGGGGCACATCGATTTGGTGGTGCAGATCGAATCACCCAAAGATGTGGCCAGGGGGATCCAGCGTGTGGGGCGAGCGGGCCACATCATCGGTTTACCGAGTAAAGCTCGGGTCATTCCCAAGACACGCCTCGATCTATTAGAATCTGTAGTAATGATGGATGCGGTAAAGGAGGCGGCCATCGAAAGCTGCCATGCCCCCCGCAATTGCCTGGATGTTCTAGCCCAGCAGCTAGTAGCCATGACCACAGAGGGGCGCTGGTCGCCTGAGGAAATGTATGCCGTGTGTACTCGGGCTTACAACTATGCCGATCTCAGCTGGTCAGATTTTGAGCGGGTGCTGCAGATGTTAGCAGGGGTCTATGAGTCAGACGAAGCCATTGATCTAAAACCCCGTCTGCAATGGGATCGCTTAGGCAACATTGTCAGCATGGACTCGTATGGAAAGCAGTTGGTCTACTCCAATAGCGGAACCATTCCTAACCGGGGCTACTATAAGGTGTATCTGGGAAACAACGGGCCGCTCCTTGGTGAACTCGATGAAGAGTTTGTCTACGAACGGCGTCTTGGTGACCGCTTCCTTCTGGGTACCTCGGTTTGGCGTATCGAGGAAGTGCGCCAAGATCGAGTCGTTGTCTCCAAACCAGCTGGCCAAGGGACCAATCTCCCTTTTTGGAAAGGTGAAACGGTGAGTAGATCCTTCGCCTTCGGAAAGAGATTAGGCGGCTTTCTGAGGGAGGCCGAGTCTCACCTGGTCAGTGCTGAAAGCTTCCACACCTGGCTTAAAGCCAAGCTACAAGTGGAGGACAAGCACGTTGCCCAAACTCTCTACGTTTTGCTAAATGAGCAAACTCAAAGTACTGGAAAATTGCCCACAGATCGATGCCTGGTGCAAGAGGAATTCCTAGGGGAAATGAATGACTGGCATATCTGCCTCCATTCACCCTTTGGCACTAAACTGCATACTCTTTTGGCCCTTTTAATCAGTGAGCAAATCCAATCCGAACCAGGCTTGAAGATTGAAGCCTTCCCTACAGACAACGGAATTCTCTTGCACACCCCAGGTGGTGCCAAACCTCCTCAGATCCATTGGGCATCTTTGTTATCCCCGGACCTTAGAGACAAAATCGCCCAATTGATTTCCACAACGAGCCTGTTTGGCATCACATTTCGGCACTGTGCCCAGCGTTCTCTGGTTATGGCCCTGCTTACCTATGGTAAAAAGCGGACTCCGCTTTGGCTATCCCGCCTTAAGGCTAGTGACCTGCTGCAAGTGGTCAGTCACCACCAAGATTTTCCCCTAGTGATGGAAACCTATCGGGAGATCCTACAGGATCACTTTTCCATTGGTGAGCTGGAGGATTTCCTCGGCCACATTCTGCGGGGAGAAATCGACGTGCATCGAGTCCAGACACCAACACCATCTCCCTTTGCCTATGAACACTTATTCAGTTTCGTTGCTACTCAGATGTATAGTGATGGTACGCCGGCTGCTCAGCCCAAGCGGCTGTTTGGCCTAGAGACAAGCACTCTCCAAGAGATCTTCGGTAAGGAAGGGTTAAGCCCACTTATAAGGGATGATGCAGTTCGCCAAGTGGAAATCCGCCTGCAAGGGCGGGATGCCTTAATCTATAGGCCAACTCTTGAGCGCGCCCAGTATTGGCTGGAGAGGGTAGGAGATACCACCTGGGAAGAGGTGGAAAAGAACTTCCGCCACAATCTTCCAGAGATCACCCACTTGGTGCAAGAGCTGCTTGACCAAGAAAGAGCCTACAAGTCTGGTGATGACCACATCGTGGCCACCCTGCATAGCCGAGATTATCTAGCTTTGGAGAGACGCAATCATACATCCAAAAGCAAATCCCGAAGTGAGGCCTTACGATCAATCATCGTACGCTACCTCAGATGCCACGGCCCATTTTCGGCAGAAACATTGGCCGAACGCTATCAAATCCGACAGGATGCCATCACAGAAATCTTAGTACAACTGGAGAAAGAAGGTCTTTTGGTACGGGGAGATTTCCTAGGACAGCAGGATAGCCGGCATTGGTGCAGCCCTCAGGTATTGCGGGAAATCCATGCCCTCTCCTTAAGCAAAGGCCGAAGAGATGCTACAACTGCTGATGACAAGCAATATGCGATCTTTCTTGCCCAATGGCAGGATGTGAAAAACAAGAATTCGGCGAAAGGAACAAACATCCCTAAAGAACCAAGCACCCAACTATGCAAGACTCTTCATCAGTTACGGGAAATGTGGTTGCCAGCCGCCAAGCTGGAAAGTTTGCTTTTACCCGCCCGGTGGCATAGCTATTCTGCACCACACCTTGACCAAATCCTGGGAAGCGGACTCATTTCTTGGCGAGCCAAGCAAATAGGCAAAGAACTCTTTATTCGGTTCGAGCCCGGCTTTCCAGCATCAGACCAGGTGGCCATCCCCACATGGGTTGACTGCCCCGTCTATTCTGAAGATTTCCTAAGTGGGGTGCAGCTTTCCCCTTCCGCCGAACGGCTAGTCCAGACTCTCCAGAGACAAGGGGCCCTCAATCTCTTCCAACTCAGTACAGTGTTGGAGCAAAGTGTATCCCGGGTTTGGAGCGATTTAGCGGAGCTGATGGTAAGCGGCATCGTGAGCAATGATACCCTAGGCCCGATCCGCCTTTTGGCCAAGTGGGAAAGGCACCGGCAAAGGAAGATGCACTTTGTAGTCGAATCACCTGTGTTAGGTCAGATGGGCCGTTTCTTCATCCTGCCTCAAAGGCGGGAGCGCTCCGCCGCGGCTCAGGTGCAAACCCTGTTAGATCGATACGGCATTGCCACCAGGGAAATAGCGATGGCCGAAGGGCTGATTTGGGGGGATCTCTATCCCATTTTTGATTACCTGGAACACATTGGTGAAGTCAGGCGCGGCTATTTCGTCGATGGGCTTAGTGGTATTCAGTTCGCAAGGC
>JAAYSL010000279.1 GCA_012518315.1 Bacillota bacterium
CAAAGGTAGAGGAACATAGCCGCGACCACGCCTGAGTAGTATAGGCCGACTCAACTCAACTGCCGGAGCTGTATCTACATAGTAGAGAACAGAATCATCCAAGGGGTACATGATCTGATGATTATGGTTGACAATGCCGTCAGCGAGTACCGCCAGTTTGCTATAGGCCAGATCATCCTGAAAAATAACGGGTTCACCGGAACTATTGGCGCTGGTAACAACTAGTGAGTCAAGCATCTCATCAAACAAAGCGAGGTGTAAAGGTGTATAGGGTAGCATGGCACCAATAGTGTCCAAACCAGGGGCGAGCAGGGAAGGCAAAGTAGAGGCCTCTTGTCGCCTCAGGATCACAATGGGCTTCATCGAGGAGGTGAGCATACTGATGGCCGGGGCGGCAGCGTGTAGCTCATTTTGCAAAGCCGTCAAATCCCGAAACATGACAGCAAGGGGTTTATGTGGGCGCTTCTTACCTGTACGCAGCCGGGTGAGAGCCTGGGTACTGCGGGCATCGCAAACCAGATGATAGCCACCTAATCCCTTTACAGCGATGATGCCCTGGGAATGAAGAATCAGGCGGGCATTCCTCAATGCTTTCCAGCCTGCAAACTGTCTCATATCCCTTGGATACCAACTAACTGAAGGTCGGTTCCGGACACAAGTTCAACTCTACCCCCACAGCCTTGGCAGCACAGTAGATCACTTTGCCATCCGGCTTCCCACCCACAAGCAGGGCAACGTATTAGGGCAGGTTCTTCTTCAATAACAAGGATCGCATGCTGACAAATCGTGTCCTTCTTGATGAGATCCCAGGCGAGTTCCAGTTCTTCCTGGGAATGATGGGAAAGCTCACCTCGTCTTAGAGTCACCTTAATGACTTTCTCCAAGCCAGAGCACGTAGAGGCTGCTTCAATCTCTCCTAGGACCTCTTTCATCCAAGCTAAACCGTGCATATCTTTTACCTCGTCCTTTCATGGATTATCTGGTCAGAAGCCAACCAAACAGCATCAGATAGACACCTTAAGTTGTACCAAGGTTCATCGACCAGCAGCTGCTTCACTAGAAAATCGGCAGCCTTGGCTACACATGGGGTTAGTTCATTACCTAACGTTACATCAGCTGGTTGTATTCCATAGATTATGACAGCAGGTAGTGGCATCCCCCTTTCCCTCGTCAAGGCTAGAGCCAAACCTAGATTATTGTCATGGGAATGGGCTTGATTTAAAGAGAGCATGTCTAGCAGACCATCACCGGATCTAACTAGGCGAATCACCGTTCCAGGAGGGTAACCACCATCCAGAGCATCTAGCACCATGAGCTGTGGGCGGTTAATCAGATGGTCTAGCCAGCGCAGCACCTCTTGTCCGCAAGCTAAAAAGTCAGCGAAAGGGGCGCATCTTGCTTCAAGCTTACATAGGACATACAGACCTAGTCCATCATCTCGACGCAGAGGATGACCAAGTCCAAGGACTAAGGGTTTTCTCGATTCTCTAGGGTCTAGGAGATCACCCATGATTCACCTCAGTAACGGGTCTGTAAGTCTCATTCGTAGCCCGGTCTCACCCTTAGGTAAGGCTTATCCTCTTTAGAGAACTCTGCCTTCAGACTATTCACCTGGGAGATGGTTTATGCCAGACGGAGGTGTATGGTGCCTAACTCGCTACATGCTCGCATATAGTGTGGCAAAAGATTCTATCTAGTTTGAGAAAACGAAGCATAGGTAGTGAAACATGTGAGGAGGGAGTGTCTTGTCCAGTCAGGATTACCATTACCTAACCGAGATTCGTTCCCATTATCGGGAATGGCTCAAAGCCGGGGCTCCTATTCCACCCTGGAAACCACCGATGATCTGGGTGGAATGCAATGCTTGTTCCGGGGATAAGATTGCTTTTATGAACACCCAAAATCCCAACCTAGGAGATGTGCTCTATCGGTATATCGATGTACGGTTTGATAATGCCTTGGTGGCGGCAGAAGGCCACCATGCATTAGATGAGTTGCTGGAGACTGTGGCTAGACATGAGGGCAAGTTCTACCTATTCGTGGAGGGTGCCATTCCATTACGGGATGGGGGGTTCTATGCCGTTGTGGCGGAGAGTAATGGGCAGCGCATCACAGCCCAGGAACTAATCACCTCGATTGGATATAAGGCTGGTTATGTTATTGCCGCCGGGACTTGTGCCTCTTTTGGTGGACCTTCGGCAGCTTACCCTAATCCTTCGGGCAGTGTCGGTGTTAGGGATGTTCTGCAAAGGCCAGTGATCAATGTTAGTGGCTGTCCCAATAATCTTGATTGGCTCATGGGGACTTTGTTTCATCTGCTGTTTTATGGAGAGCCAGAGGTGGATCAGGATGGGCGGCCACTTTTGTTTTACCAGTACACAGTCCATCGCCATTGCCAGCGTCGCTCCTATTTTGATCGGGACGAATTTGCCGATGAATTGGGGGAGATAGAATGTATGTTTCAGTTGGGCTGTGTAGGTTCTAGAACTCCATCGGATTGCCCCTATCGGCAGTGGAATGGTTATGTAAACTGGCCTGTCCGGGCCAACACACCTTGCATTGGCTGCACAACAGTGGAATTCCCCGATGGTTCCATGCCCTTTTTTGTTCCCCTTCCAGAAAAGCACAGACCAGGACAGCCAGTACCGATGCCACCCGAAGAGTCGGCTCCATCAGGGGCCCATCGGGATGAGCAGGGAACGCCCCAAGTGGATGAAGGGCTGCCTAACTGAGCTTTGCCCAGTGTCGCCCAGCTTTGTGGCTTGCAAGATCCCAGGTGGACCAGGGCTTAGAAGGAGTGCTGCAAGCTCAATCAGTATCGATTGGCGACAATTAGACCAACACGAGACGTTCTATGGCAAATAAACCATGGAAAATGAGTTATCAAGGGGGAAAGACAGTGAAAGAGATTAAATTCAGCCCAGTCACACGCCTATCAGGTTTGCTATCAATTGATGTTTTCGTGGAGGGCAAGACAGTTGTCGATGCTAGGGTGAAGGGCAATCAATACCGTGGCTTTGAGCAGATGCTGGTAGGTCGGGATATCCGGGATGCGCCCTATTTTACTGAACGGATCTGCGGTATCTGCTCCTTTGCCCACGCCACTGCCAGTAACTATGCCCTAGATACCATCTTCGCCGAGGATGTTCCGGTCCAGGGCCAGTTACTCCGGAATATCATGCTTGGCCTGGAGTTTGTGCAGAACCATATCCGTCATTTCTATGCTTTTGGTCTGCCAGATTATATCGAACTACCTCCGGGTTTGCCATATCAGGGGCCGGTGGTGGATCGCCGGTTTGGCCCACAATTGAATCAAAGGCTAGTGGGAGACTATGTGGAATCTTTTGGAATAGCAGCCCGTGCCCATGAGGCCCAGACCATCTTTGGGGGGAAAGCACCTCACCAGCATGGCATGGTTCACGGAGGTGTGGCTGTGACCCCAGCTGCGGACAAAATCCTCCATGCCCAAGGTTTGGCTAGAGAGATCCAGGGCTTTATCACTAGCCGCCTGCTTCCAGATACTGAGCTCTTGGCTGAGTACTATCCCGATTACTACGAGATTGGCACGAGCCCCCGACGGCTTCTGTCTTTTGGTTTGTTTCGGATTGGTGAAGGAATAGACCTAGTCTGGAAAGCGGGGAGCGTGCAAGATGAAACATTCACTGCCGGAATTGACCATGACTTGATTAAGGAAGATGTCGCCTCCAGCTGGTATGAGAATGTGGCTGGGGAGCTATCGCCTACTGACTTAGTCGTGCCAGACCCCTATAGGGAAGATGCGTACACCTTCGTCAAGGCAGTTCACTACGAGAGGCTTCCCTATGAAGTTGGTCCCTTAGCCCGATTGGTGATTAACAAGGGCTATAGGAGGGGGCCATCCACCATGGATCGCATTATCGCTCGCTCGTTAGAAGTGAAAGAGATCATTGATCTGATTCTGGGCTGGTTGGCATTACTTACTCCTTCTGCACCAGTGCTGAAACGCAATGAAACACCTGTTCAAAAAGAGACACTGGGGATGACTGATGCTCCTCGAGGGGCCTTGTTGCATCAAGCCATAGTGGAAGAGGGGTTAATCAATCGGTATGGAATCATCACACCGACCATGTGGAATTTCTCTCCTCTAAATCTTTACCAAAGCCACGGACCGGGGGAAGCAGCCCTAATTGGCACCATCATCGAGGATCCCGATAACCCAGTGGAGATTGGTCGCATCGTCAGGGCCTTTGACCCTTGTCTAAGTTGTGGTACTCATCTGATCCGGCTCAAGCAAGACAGAGATAAGAATACATAGATCGTCATTACCACTGCAATCATGCAACATCCGAGGGATTGTCTTTGAAGCATTGCTAGTTGTTTTCCATTTTTACGTGGCTGACCATGGTTTTTGTGTTTGCCAAGAGAAGGGAGGAAGTTAGGGTACTACAGCGAAGATATAAGAGAAAAGTAACAAGTTTGACAAACCGTTTCCAAAAACTATGATCAAGACGAACCAAGTGAGCGATCAGCCGTTAAGTTGTCCTAAGTATGCCCGGGAAAGGAGCGATGGCGCCAATTGGCCGCAAGCTATGGCCTATAGCGCCAACTTTCTATGTCCATGGCGGTAAAACAGATTAGTCACATTTCCCATCCGGTGGTGGCCCTGGTGGATGTTCACCGGGTGTACAAAACTGGTTCAACCGAAGTTCGCGCCCTAGATGGGGTGAATATGTCGATTCCCCAAGGTCGGCTGGTAGTTATCAAAGGCCGCTCCGGTTCTG
>JAAYSL010000047.1 GCA_012518315.1 Bacillota bacterium
ACTAGATCATCGGCAATCTTGCCGCCAAAGAAGCCTAAGGTGGGGCTTCCGAGAATAACCAGATCATAGGGTGCTCCGGAAATCGGACTACTGGAATCAGACTCGGCTTCCATGAGTTGCACTTGGCAATTGCCCTTCTTTAGAATACCGGAAAGCCCTTTGGCTAGTTCTTCTAAGCGCCCCTCTTTACTATACAAGATCAATGCTCGCATATTTCCATTACCCCCACAACAGGTTGGGCCAATCACAGCCGCCCATTGGTAAGAGCATTCTGTAGAAAGTAGCCAGATCCTTCTACCGGGCCAAGATTGATAGGCTACATCGCTGCTTCGATACGGTGGCGAATGGCTTTGGCTAGACGACGGATACCTTCTTCAATGTCGGTCTCAAAAGCTTCGCTGCAAGCTAGCCTAATGGTACTCTGACCCGAACCATCCACATGGAACCCTTTGCCACTAACATAGGCAACCTTCTCTTCGGCCACTGCAAAGGGTAGCATAGCCTTGGTGTCAATATACGAGGGAAGCCGCAGCCAGATGAAGAACCCGCCTGAAGGCCTAGTCCAATGGACTTCTGCTGGCATATAGGTGGAAAGTGCCTGGAGCATTAGATCCCTTCGCCGTCGATAAAGAATGCGCAAGGACTCTATATGAGCCTCTAGCTTTCCACTGCGGATACTCTCCAATACCAGCTTCATCCCCAGGGTGCTTGAGCAAAGGTCTGTCCCTTGCTTAGCAATAGTCAATTGGCGAATGAGGGGCTGGCTTGCTGTAACCCACCCCACCCTCACTCCCGGTGTCAAGATCTTGGAAAAGGAGCCTAGATAGATAACCCGTCCTTCATCATCCATTGTCTTAATGTGAGGCAGTGCCTCTTGTCCAAAGGAGATGAGCCCATATGGATTATCTTCTAGGATGAGAAAATCATACTCTTGGGCAAGCTGGAGAAGCCCCTGCCTCCTGGTAGTTGATAGTGTCACCCCTGTAGGGTTATGAAAGTTCGTTACAGTATAGATAAACTTGGGATGCTGACCTTTAGCAGCCATTTCCTTGAGCCGATTGGCCAAAACGTCAATCCTTAGCCCGTCTTCATCCATGGGGATTCCGATCTTCCGACCTTGGTAATTGCCAATAGCATTTAAACCCCCAATATACCCAGGCTGCTCTACCAAGACAAGGTCACCGGGATCAAGCATGACCTTACAGATGAGATCCAGGGCCTGCTGTGAACCATTGGTAATTAGGATATTGTCTGTTGTACAATCCACCCCATCGGCCCGCATTCTTAGCGCAATCTCATAGCGCAACTCTTCCAACCCTTCGGTCGGACCGTATTGGAGTCCTGAGTAGTCCTCCTCAAAGAGTCCCTGTAAGAGCCCTTCTATCAGTGGCACAGGAAATGACTCTGGTGCAGGAAATCCACCGGCAAAGGAGATAATCCCCGGCTCTTCTGTTAGCTTAAAAGCATCTCGAATATCCGAACCCCGCATTTCCTCGACTCGTTTGGCATAATAGCGCTCCATCTCTAACATCTTTTCACAGCTCCTTCTTTCTAGCTGACACATTGCGAGACCAACTCAACCTGTTTTTGGGTGCAAAAAAACCCGCCCCTAATAGAGACGGGATGACCGCGGTACCACTCTTGTTGCCGAGATTACTCGGCCCCTCTGCCCCTGATCCTGCACTTCACAGGTTTGCCCAGTGAAGTCACAGAAAATCCACCAGGGTACCCCACTAACGGTGGGCCACCGGTCTGTTTTCAGCTGATGCCTTGACAGACAGCTCCGGGGGGGCCTAACTTCCCGACCTAGAACCTTTCCACCGCCGGTTCCTCTCTATAAAGCCTAAAGAAGTCTTAATCCCCATCATCGCAGCTATTTATGTTGTCTAAGATACCAAAAACCCCCGTCCCATATGGGACGGAGGTCCGTGTTACCACCCATTTTCACCAATACCTTACGGTACTGGCCTCATGATGCTAGGTTAGCATCGTTGTTAACGGAGTTGCATCTCCGGTGATCCCTTACCAGTCTATTCTATGGACTATTCGGGCACAGCTCAGGGATGGCCTTCAGCTTCATTGGATACCGCTTTTCACCCTACGCGGCTCTCTTAGATCCACAGTCAGCTTACTCTTCCCTTCATCGCCTCTTGTTTAAGTTAGGTTCATTATACCCAAGGTGCTGGCCACTGTCAAGCACCACAAGCAGAAAAATCAGCCGGCTAATTCGGCCGCATATGAAGAAGATGAAATAGTATCACCCATCCCCACGGTGCTAACTGGATTTGGCACTATGTGGGCCGGTGTAACCACCAGGTAATGATCGGCAAATTCAAGATACCCATCAGTCAGGAGAGCCTCTGCCCGGGGATGTTCCTTTTTCAACTCCTCCACCATACCCTCTAGCTGCGCAAAGCCAATATCAGATAGGGGTAGCTCAGCTGCTTCGGCTAGCTGCTCTCGCTGAACGTATCCACCATACTTGGCTTTCATAGCATTCACCGCTGAGGCAAACAAACAGGACTGCCGCACTTCTACCATGGATACCGGATATGGTTTGCTAAGGATCATTACATAGTACCCGAGGTTGTGCACATGGATACGATCCAGTTCCATATGCCCAAAGAGCCGCAGAGCCCCTTTGTATAGCGAGTAGGCCCGCTCATGGCGCTCAATCTCTTCCATTTCCTCTTCATAGCCGTATTCCCGCAGCACCCGCTTAATCTCATTTTCGTTAATTCCGAAACTCTTGATCTCTTGGCAAATTGCCTGTAGCATCTTCGGCTCAAGCTCTGGCCTTTTCATGGGCACATATTCAAAGTGGGCGACCAAATCAGGGTTGTCCTCTTTTAGGGCATGCAAGTCGGCCACTGAGTCCCCCATGAATTCCTCAAAGGTACGTCCATCAACATTCATTGGCTCCGCATAGTGATAGCCCGCCATAAAAGCTACATCAATGCTCTTACCCAATTTGGGCAAATGATCCCGAATGGCCTTATCAAAGGACATAACCGAACCCTTGGGCCGGGTAGCCAGGATCACTCGATTAGCCCTAGGAGTAATCACCACTTCTTTGCCAAAGCGGACAGTCTCACCCTTGGCATACTCAAAAATCCAGTTAATCTTAGTCTCATCATCTCGCCTTACAGCCTCGGGGACCGGCTTGATCTCCGCCTGGTTACCTTGCACTAACGGGGTCGTTACTCCATCCACAAATAAACGGCCTTGCTTAGGTGAAAGTAAAGGAGTGTAAACAATGGACTGTGCCCCAAGACTCGCCATCTGATTAGCGATGATCCCAGCTTGCCCACCCATGTTCTCTCGGGCACCGACAAAGTAATCATCAAGCCAGTCAAGGAGTGATAGATTTTCCAAAACTATATGGAAAGACTTGCCGCCACCAAGACAGTCCTTCAGGACTATCAAGAGATCCTCTTTGGTGTTAATAGCACTGATGGCTTCGGCACTACCCTTCTCCACCTTGTCCCAGGAGATGGACTTGTCCTTGGCACCTATACTATCCATAAGTTCACCGGTCACATGTACTATCGCATCTATGTTCGTATTAAAGGCAGCAAGTACCCGGGCTCGGATCTGCCGCTGGCATGCTTGCTCAAGGTATTCATGCCATAAGGTCTTATCCTTCAAACTATTTCCCTCCACCTACAATAATCTGGAAAACC
>JAAYSL010000280.1 GCA_012518315.1 Bacillota bacterium
TATGCTTAGGTGGACCAAACTTATACTGATAGTCAACCCAAGCCATGCCGGCCATGGCCGCCGGTGCCGTGCCAGCCCTTTTACCTACTTTGCGCAAGGCATCATCATATCCAGGCGGGAATGCCATTTTGTCCCCCGACGCTTGAGTAACCGCCACATGGACAGCATGCTGATCGGTAGCATGGCCATATCCCCCGTTGAAGTTCACTATACGTTTTCCCTCAGAGGATGAGCCGGAACCAGTCCAATGCTGATCATCAATAAATCGCAAGCGCAATCGAGTAAAGATGCTAAAGCGTAGTTTGCGAGTGTGTGGGCTCATCTCCATTTTTTCGACAATACCGTTGGGGTCATAGACAAAAAGGTACTTCCTATTAGGATCCAATCGCTCATGGAAAAACTCGTTTGTTCCAGCTACTCTTGTCCAAAACCCTCGGTATTTCTCGAAAAGCGAGAAACCGTCTCCGTTAGCTTTCTGTTTCTCCGGTTTGGGAGACTCATCCCAGTCCGATGGCAGTGATTGGTCGTAAAGGTTGTGGCCTTTCTCCCAGCAATCAGCAATATGATTGTTGTTTTGGTCCAGAGGGATGGTTACCTCCTTTTGCGCCTCATTGTGTTCGAGGTAACCAACCAGGGTTTGGCCATCTTTTGTCGTTGCGGTTACCTGCAGGCGACCATAGGCTCCCCAGTCGAAAGAATCGATGAGGACGACAGCAGCCCGCTCGTAGTTCTCCGTATGGGCGCTTTGACCATCCTCGGAAACGATTAATCCAGAATCTGGACTGAGCCTCAAATCATAGGTTTTTTGGGCTTTGTCTTTAGAGGGATAGTTAAGGCAAATACCGGCCTCCCGGGAGGTATCGACTAGCTTGAATTCGAACTTAGCCTCTTGCTCTGGGAGATACTGCCCTGGATGTGTTTTATCCCGCAGCTCCACGTAGAATTCTATGCTATTGCCGCGGCTTTTAGCGTCCTCATCAGCTTCTGGCATCCATTTCTCATAATCTTTAGGTGGGACGATCACCAGCTCTAACTCCGCCGGATACCGTGTATATGTGATCGTATAAGAGACCTCCAAAGAGCCCTCAATGCTGTGCTCTTTGCCTTGATTGTCATCCGCCGACGTCGGTTGGCTAGATGGAGTAAGGAGTCCTAGCAGATCTGGGATAAACTCCCAAGAAGCATGACCGCTGATGCTAAACTCGGGGGAACCCTGGGGACGTGGCACGATCAGCTGTTCCTGGAAGTCCGGGCTCGATAGTGCTTGACTAATCACCATTTCGCAAAGGGGAGGGCCATTGTCATGGATTGTATCGAAACTACTAGTCTCAACTCCGTCGCAGGTCTCATTGCGGGTATTGGTAATCACCTTTGTCCGGCCATAGCGGGCTTCATAGAACTGGGGCAGGCGAAGCTCGCAGGTATCCGGGTATATGTAGACAAAGGGAGGTGATAC
Organism: Bacillota bacterium; assembly: GCA_012518315.1. GTDB lineage: Bacteria > Bacillota > Limnochordia > DTU087 > DTU087 > JAAYSL01. The sequence goes on from JAAYSL010000280.1 coordinate 1,457, forward strand.
ATTATCTCTGTTAGCAACGCGGTGTTCTACTATTGATTGCATGCTAGATTTGAACTGTTTCTCAAACCACTCATTTCCACGGATACAAAGGTGGGTTTGGATGTCTTCTTGCTGAAGCTTTCCACTACCGCCTCCTGTAAGCTTAGCTGTTCCTGTCCCATCTTCCAGGTTCAAACAACCATCAACAACTCCCATCACCTTGTACGGATATGTCCCGGAATAGGTAACTTGCATCTGGTCTCTCATTTTTTCGCTATGTTGGCCGGGAAAGAAGGGGCTATGCTCGTCTAATACATAGTAATCTGATTGTGTCTCTTTTGTGTGGCAAGTCGCTTTCCATTCCACCAACACCTCACCCATGGGAATGGGGTCGGAAGGTTCTTCTCCTCCATAGGAGTCATCCCAATCACCAGCATCGCTGCCGCCTCGGGTAGGCATATAGTCACCAGGTGAAACACTACCATAATCGTCTTCGGGATAGTAGGAAGGGTCTTCATCGCTATCCCTTGGCCCTGAGAAGTAAGTCTCATCTTCGTTAGCCATGTCAAAGACATCAAAAACATGAGCGAGATTAAGTGACTTTTCCATGGTTTGCCCAGGAACTGCCGTGATATCTAGCATTGCAGGCATAAGCGAGGTATCTTGAGGACAAACGACAACCAATTCATACCGCCCGCCAGTTACCGTGGCGGATAGCACATCTCCGACAGGGGACAGCAGTGCCATCGCTCCCGTCTCGTTATTGACTACTGTACCAAGACAAGTTGAGGAGATATTCTCGCCTTCAAGTAATACTGTGATTCGGATCGTACTTGATTCATCTGCTGCATCAGCGCAGACAAGGCCTATGGATGACAGGCTGATCAGCAAGATGATTGACACTACCCGAGGAAAGATTAGTGACGAAGAAAAAGAACCCCCTTTTCCATGCATAGACAAATATCGCCTCCTAACTTGGTCTAGCTCTTAATGGCTCATAGGCGTATATTATCCGTGAAGGAGGGGGTTCCTTTGAGTTTAATGGCTTATTTGATAGAAATCATCGGGCTTTTCCGACAGACCCGAAGATCTGCATCTTCTTTGTGACCGCCTCTTTGATAGCTTCATGCACAAGGGACATGAATTCTGGAAAACCCAGTGTCTCTGGTAATGTATTTACTGTGCGGATTTTAGCCATAGCCGCTTGGGACATATCTGTATAGACATTGATCTTAGCGATACCATGGGTGATGGCTTGCTGGAAGTCATCGTCAGAGAGCCCAGAACCGCCATGAAGCACCAAAGGTACTCCTGCCAGATCCCGGATTTTGGCCAGCCGTGGGATATCCAGCTCAGGTGTACCCTTGTAGATACCATGGACACTGCCTACAGCAACGGCCAGAGCATCGACTTTGGTCTCAGCAACGAATCTCTTGGCTTCCTCTGGGTCTGTAAAAAGACTAGGGTCAGCAACGCCTGGGCTACTATCACCTTCACCACCGGTGACGTGACCTAGCTCTGCCTCAACAGAGACATCGATAGCATGGGCCATGCGGGTGATCTCTTTGGTTCTAGCGATGTTTTCTTCTAGGGGCAGGATGGAACCATCAAACATGACAGATGTAAAACCATTACGCAAAGCCTTGACAAGGGCCGGAAAGCTTTGACCATGATCTAGATGAACTGCTACAGGGACCTTGGCCTTCTCGGCGGCCCTTAGGATAATGGGCGAGAATTCCTCCAGGTTGATAAAACCAAAATGAGCTTCAGCTACACTGAGAATGACCGGTGAGGCATTTTCCTCTGCCGCTTCTAAGATAGCCTTAAGTGTGTCCATGTTTACAACATTGAAAGACCCTACCGCATATTGGCGGCGGGAAGCATCGGTGACTAATTGCTTCAGACTGACTAATGCCATTGCTTGTGCATCTCCTTCAGGTATGCCAAAGGCTACCTTGAGTTATTTATTGTTATCGCCCCACTGGGACATATAGGCTACATGGGTTACGGTGTAACCGGCATCCCCTAAATCCTTGAGAATAGCATCAACATTGGTTGTATCTAGCCTTAGGACAATGGAGCGCCTCTCTTTTCCTTGGTGAAAAGTGGCTAGA
>JAAYSL010000048.1 GCA_012518315.1 Bacillota bacterium
CTATATCCAATACGATACCAAATACAGTAATCGCGACAACATCACTTAAGGCCCCTCCTGCTAGCACAAGATCAGGCAAACCACTCTTGGCACCCCAGCCTTCGGACTTAAGGCGTAACATCATGGGAACGAGCACAGCCGGTGACTCCGCACAGACAATCCAACCCAGCAGCCAAGAGATCGTCCAATCCCAGCCCAAAAGATAGTGGGCAGCAACAGCCAAGACCGCTGCTTCCATAGTACATGGTATGATCCCCAACAGCATAGCTGTATTGCCTTGAGCGAGGATTTTCTTTTTGTCCAATCCCAGACCGGCCTTGAGTAAAATGACAGTCAAGGCCAGCATTCGGATCTCATTACTCAAGCTCAGCAGATCGCCACTGATCCAGCCCAGTGCATGAGGTCCTAGAAGTACTCCCGCGATGAGCATTCCTAACAGGCGAGGAATACCCAGCCTCTCCACCAGCCGACCGGCAAGAAACCCTGCAATTATGACTATGACAGCCCCTAGTACCATGGAAATTGCCTCCTCAAGAAAAAGGCCCCCACGACACCTTGGTATCGCAGAAGCCATTAGCTGCAAAGCGGTCTGGACGTCAAGTCCGGGTGAGCTTCATCACCCTGTTATATTGATAAGCACATAACCCGCCGAGTGCGGATCCAACCTAAAGCTTATCCTGCTCTTGCACCGTTACGCGCTTTTTCTCACTCGCCTAAGTATACCATTTCCTTGTCGCGGTTACCAGAGGCATTTTGCCACTTCGCATGTTTCTAGTACACATCAGCCCAATCATCGATATTTTCCTGGTTAAACACAAAGGGTGGTCCTAGTAGTACGACCTTGCCCAATACCGGATCCATGACGATTTCCCTTTCCCCCATCCTGCCGACATTGAAAGTCTCCCCTACTTCTCCCTTGATTTCCCCGGATACCAATAATCGAGTTACCCAGGTTGCCATATAACCTAGATCAATAGGGTTCCAAAGTGCCATCCGGGGACAGATACCTTCCCTGATATATGCTGCCATTTCACTCGGCAGACCCAACCCGGTTAGGAAAACCTTGCCATCGAGTCCTGCGTCCTTAATTGCACGGCCGACTGCCGCCATACCCACGGTAGTAGGTGAGACAATACCTCTAAGGTCTGGGTATGACCGGAATAGACCCATTGCTTCAGAGTAGCTCTTCTCCCTTTCATCCATACCATAGACAATAGCCGCTAGCTCCATGTCTGCATACTCAGGCTTTGCCAATTCCTCCAGCATCCACGCAATCCAGGTGTTTTGGTTGGCCATGGTCGGGCCTGCACTTAGAATCGCAAACTGTCCTTTGTAATCCAGGATTTCCGCCATCATCTGAATTTGTATGCGTCCAACTTGCTCCATGTCAGCCTGGTTCACAAACAGCTGGCTTCCGTCAGCCGAGACAAATGAATCGAAACTGGTTACAGCTATGCCGGCCTTCTCGGCCCTTTGACAAGCAGGAACCAAAGCATTAGGCTCATTGGCAGATATGCTGATTCCGTCAACACCCTGGGCAACCAAAGCACTGACTATCTCTATCTGTCCTTCAACGGTCGGTACTTCTGGGCCCAGGAAAACGAGTTCATCTCCAGCACCCAGTTCCTCGAGGGCCTCACGACAGCCGACTCCTGCCGCTTCGAAGAAGGGATTGCCTTCCGATTTCACGACAACTGCTATGGTAAACGGCCCCTCACCCTTGGCGCATACGGACCCCCCAAATGCAGAAAACATCAACATGGTGACAAGGGACAACCAAAGCAATGCCTTTCTTTTCACTTTGCCTTCCTCCCTTTTGACTATCTAATGACTTTCTGCCTATTGGTCCAAGCAGCCTTGGAATCTGCCTATCACCTCCTACCATGCATTTTGGTTACATGCCCGTTTGCATAGCTTTTTACCACCTTCTTGCCACGGCCCTAACTCATTCTCTGTACGCCTTCACAATGAAGATGGCATCTAGCTTTCCCTAGCAACGAAGTGGGTCAGTTTCGGTACAAGTACAGCTATGATCAACATAGAACCAATAACTATGTTAATCACTGGGGCCCTTATGTTGACTAGGATCATTCCGTACCTGGTCAGCCCAATCAGGAACAATGATAGCACCACACCGATAATTGAGCCCTCTCCACCGTATATGCTCACTCCTCCTAACAGCACTATCGTCACGATTTCAAATAGGAACGCTTCTCCCAAATCGGGTCGACAGACGCCGACCCTGGAGATAAATAGTATGCCTGCCATAGCCGACACTAATCCAGCAAGAGTAAACAGCACCATTTTTAGGCGATCAACCGGCACACCGGAAAACCTGGCAGCAGTCTCGTTGTTTCCAATGGCATACATGTATCTACCATATTTAGTTCCATGCAGCACAAGCCCGCAAACTACTGCCAAAATCACAAAGACTACCAGCTGGAGAGGAACTGGTGAATCACCCACATAGCCCTGCCCCAGGTTCATGAACTCTACTGGGAAGCCGGTAACGGCTCTATCGCCAAGTAAAACATAGGCTATACCCCTGAAAAGAGACTGGGTAGCCAAGGTGACAACCATAGAGTGGATATTGACTTTAGTAATAATGAAGCCATTGAAGAAACCGCCTACTGTTCCTGCCAGGAGACCAAGAAGCACTGAAAACCAGATATTTACTCCCATCTGGTAGAGTATGCTGGTGATTACAGCAGACATAGCCATATTGGAGGCGACCGATATATCGATCTGGCCGGTTATGATGATAAAGGTCAAAACCAGGGCGATTAACCCTTTCTCCATGAAGTTGAAAGTCATGTCGAAGAGAACACTTGGCTTGAGGAAATACGGGGCGATGTTAGCGTTTATGGTGAACACAATGGCTATTAAGAGAAACAGCACCCACTCCCACCTAGCGAAAAATGCTTGTACAGAAAGCCTTCTTCTTTCTTGAATTCCGCTCACGTTACCGGAGCTAGTTATGCCCACTGATAGCCCCCCTCTTACCTATGCGCCTTGACATTGTAGTATCAACTACTACTGCCACCAGGATGATCACACCCTGAATTGCCATCCTCCAAAAGGGATTTACCCGCATGACTGCTAGCGCGTTAACGATTATGGCCAATAGGAATGAACCGAGAAGCACCCCGGTAACCGAGCCTGAACCACCAGATATAAACACACCTCCGATTATGCATGACGCCACCGCCAGCATTTCGAATCCTACTGCTGCATTACACTGGGCCGAAGCATAACGAGAGACCCACAAGACTCCCGAAAGGCCACAAAGAGTGCCTGACAGCAAATAAACCAAGAAACGTATCCGATTGACATTAATGCCAGCAAATCGGGCAGCATTGGGGTTATCTCCTACAGCATAGATCTTCCTACCAGTAGGAGTGGTGTCCAAGGAAATAGTGGAAGATGAGGGAGACAAGAACGACGGTCATTACCAGATTGGGTATACCGAATATCCTACCTCTAGCTATTGATATGAAACCA
>JAAYSL010000049.1 GCA_012518315.1 Bacillota bacterium
AAAGCACGCTGTATCTGTTATGTGTAAGCATCCTGTTTTTCCTACTGTCTCTATGGAAGATTTCCAGGAAACAGGTGTGAAAAAAGTGCACGTACGACTACACTTTGATAGTCATTGGCATAGCCCTAAGCGGGTGCTCAGGGCTTACTTTAGTAGGCACAGCGTCAACACCTCCGCTTTTGACGATGCCTATATGCGAAGAGATGCAACTATTATTCATTCTGCTAGTTGCAGGCAAGAAGTAATGGAATGACGTTTGGGGCGGTTCATAAGCGCTCCAACATGTGCGTAAAGGAATAGCTTCTGAGGCCCTGGTTCTCTCACCATACTAAACCTTGATACGTACCAAAATGACTATAGCATGGACAGTGTACTAAACAGCTTCCACTGACAGGCGCGATTGTCAGGGAAGCAGCCCGGGGGGGAGCAGAGTATCAGTTGTCATACTTAGATGCGCAGATCTGGGCCTGTGCTCGCCTCAACCAGGTTCAAGTGATTCTCACCGAGGATCTGCCTGGGAGGGAATATTTAGAAGGGGTCAGGTATAGGAATCCCTTTGGCTGAGCTAATGAGATTCACTTAGCACAATCAGACCTACTTATCTTGCCCTGCACCTTTCGAAGTCGGGGGGCCTTTTGGTTGGCTCCCATCTTAAGCACTTTGTCATAGCAGTAGTGATCGCCTTTATCTTCTGGTGGCCTAGTCTGTCAGCAGGATGCACCGACTGTTTGGCGAAACATGGACATAAATCAACTATCCTGAAAATCTCTGTGGTGGCATCAGCATCGCTGGAAGTGAGGTGCAAATGCGTGAGACTAGACAAACGCCCCACAAAACTTCTATTGGCCCCGCATCAGTTCCAACAAATGATCGATTTTGTTCAAAGCCAGGAAGATATCATTGCTTTAATCTTATATGGCTCGTATGGAACGAAATATCAGACAACCCTGTCTGACATAGATTTAGCAATTCTCCCCTGTTCCCACTCGTGGTCGCTAGAACGATTACTAGATGTCATGGCTACCCTTGCAGCAATATGTAAAACAGACGACGTAAATCTAATTGACCTTCGTGAAGTTCCCATCACATTACAGATGAGGGTACTCGATACAGGTGAGAAGTTGTTTGTTCGAGATCCCATTTCCCTCGCAGATTTTACCGAGCAAGTAATCCGAGGCCACTGTGATTTTGAACCCTTCTTAGAATCATTCTACCGGGACTATGACATCGGCCTCAGAAGGGAGTTTTGCTGATGGTCGATCAAGAGAAAATCCGACAAAAGCTACATTTCATTCGGCTGCAGCTAAGGGAGATCTCGAACCAACCTACAAAGACATGGCACGCTTCCGCAATAGAATTGTTCACCTGTACGATGACATTGATCCCAAGGAAATATGGCGAATTGCTCAGATACATTCCGATAACCTTCAGCCATTCATAGCCTTAGTGATTGAGAAGTATCTAGGTAAGTGAGTAAACCAGTAGTCCCTGCGCGCCTAGGCGGGTTGGTATTAACCCGATTTGATGGACACACAGACATGAGGCGCTCTACTCGTTCCAATGACCACTGTGCCCGACAGATGAGGAAGGCTGCTCCCGAGCCTTCTCATTTCTTCACTGGAGCCTTGTCATTCAAGCCAGTACATAGGAAACCTATCTGAACCCGCGGTATTGCCGAATTAGGTGCCTCCCATGATGTGGCTCTGTTGCCGCATGCATAACTGCCGTGGTCCCATAGATGGTGGGTATTTGCCCTTTAGCGAAGTAGCCTCACTAGGCAGGAGATGGAACAATTGGGCAGAAACATATAGAAGGAGTTGTGCGAATAAAGCAAGAAGCGTATGAATTAAGATAACATGAATCTTCTCACAAAAAGCAGCGGAGCATACAGAAGGTGGCTGTCGAGTGGTCCTAAGTAGGCCCTAGTATAGTTGTTCGTGTGGATGTTGATAACAGATATGCATAAATCACTATAGTCTCCTTGGAAACATTGTGTAAGACGCTATCGGGGGGTGATCACCGGTAAAGGTCGGGCGACAACCGGAACCAGCGTCCAGAAAAACACAAAATAGGGAGGTACTGTTAGTGAAAAGGCTGTTAGTAGCATTGATGTTAGGGCTCGTCATCCTCGCTATGGTATTTCCGGCTCCTGGTTTTGCAAAGGAGAAGAAGCTTGTCTATGGCTATGTGACACCTGGCCCGGACACTTGGTATAAGAAAGGTGTAGACGGGTTTGTTTGGACCGCCAAGATGCTGGGGATCGACACCATCGTTCTCAATTCAGATTATGACGCTAGTAAAGAAGTGTCCAATATCGAGTCTTTAGTCACCCAAGGGGTAGATGGGATGGCGATCTTCTCCTTTAATCCTCAAGGGGCAATCACCGCCGCTAGGAAATGCCAAGAAGCAGGGATTCCACTTGTGACTGTCGATAACTGTGGTCAGGCACTGAGTTCGGAGTATGATATTGTGGCTGCGATCGATTTTGATTGGGCTGCTATGGGGAAAAACTACGCCGAATACATGGCAGAGCATTACCCCGGCAAGAAGGTGGCGTTAATCACTGGGTTGCTTGAGCACTTGCCGGTACAAATGATAAATGCCGCCATGAAAGAACGCATGGGTGAACTTGGAAAGAACCAGATTGTCGCTATGCGAGATGGGAAATATGATCCTCCCGTTGCTGTAAACCAGGTTCAGGACTTGGTTCAATCCGGATTAGAATTTGATATCCTCTGGATTATGAACGAAGATATGGCCGCGGCAGTTGTCCGCTATCTTAAGGGAGAGGGCATTTTGGATCGCTACATTGTAATGGCCCAAAATGGCTCACCTGTTGGCATTCCTCTAGTGAAAGCCGGGGAGATGGACTATACCATCAGTAGCTCTCCTGGTTGGGAGGGTATGGTGGCCCTTCTTGCTCTTCACCAGCATGTCGTCGGCGATTCGAAAGAGCTCAATCAGTGGATCATGTTACCGGTCATTCCTGTGACTAAGGATACATCCTTAGACAAAAGGAAAGTTGTACCTTGGGATACTGATGAGGTCTGGCTTGAACTAACAAGGGAGTATTTGCCTGCATTGGGTGGCTATCTACCTGCCGAGGCACCAAAACAGTAATTGTAGTCTGCTTTTGACGAAGGTGAATAGCGTGTAGGAATCAAGATGGAGCCCACTAGGGTATGAGTGGGCTCCATCTAAAGGGGGCGTGGGCAGCCAATGAGGTGGACGGATCGTGGGGAGATTCTCTCTGTCCAGAACATTAGCAAGAGATATGGTGATACCGCTGCCCTTACAAACGTAGACTTCAATCTACTGGCGGGGGAAGTGCACTGCCTGGTGGGAGAGAATGGAGCCGGGAAGTCAACACTGATTAAGATCCTGTCCGGTGCGGAGCAACCTGACAATGGAAGAATCCAGATATTCGGCAAAGAATATGCCCATCTAACACCCAGACAAGCCCTTGAAGTTGGTATTTCAACTATATACCAGGATCTTGAGCTAATAACCTCTCTCACTGTCGCTGACAACATATTCCTGGGCCACGAAATCAAGAGACGATATGGTATCATCGATTATCATACTCAGAATCGTAAGGCACGGGAATTAATCGATTCCTTAGATGTAGATATCAACGAAAGCGCTTATGTGGAGGATCTCTCTCTGGCAAAACAACAGATGGTGCAGGTCGTCAAAGCTCTATATACCAATGCCAAGATCATAATCATGGATGAGCCGACAGCATCACTGGGTATCGAGGAAACCAAGGCCTTGATGGACTTGGTTAGGCGCCTTGCCTCCCAGGGCATGGGTGTTATCTACATATCCCATTACCTTGGTGAGATATTCGAAATTGGTGACAGAATCACCGTTCTCAAAGATGGCAGAGTCCAAGCGATGTATAATACCGAGGAGGTCGACCTTGACACTGTTACCAGGAGTATGATCGGGCGAGAACGTTCGCTTTTTTATGATCGTCAGCGGGTAGCTCACGGAAATACGGTTCTTAGAGTACATAACTTGAGTAAGCGGGGCTCCTTTGAAGACGTAAGTTTTGATCTGCATAGGGGTGAGATTCTGGGATTTGGTGGCATTGTAGGTGCCGGGCGGTCTGAGGTGATGAATGCGATTTTCGGTGTAGAGCCCAAGGATGGGGGTAAGATTGTTATCCATGGTCGTGAAGTGAATCCCAAGTCCCCGTGGGAGGCTATTAGGCTGGGTCTTGCGATGATTCCCGAGGACCGAAAGACTTTGGGACTATTCGATATCCGATCGGTTCTGGAAAACATGGTGATCGCCAGAAACGAAGCCACTGGCCTGGTTCTAGATCATGTCAAGGAACAGGAATTCTCAAAAGACTTAGTTCAAAGGTTGCATGTCGTGACTGCGGGCTTAAAGCAGCCTGTGGGTTTCTTGAGCGGGGGGAACCAGCAGAAAGTCATTCTCGCTAGATGGTTGCTTAGTGATGCGCAAATCCTTATCTTCGATGAACCCACCAAAGGAGTGGATATAGGAGCGAAAGCGCAGATCTATAAACTCATGGTAGACCTTGTAAAGGAAGGGAAAAGCATATTGATGGTCTCATCGGATATGCCGGAGCTGATGTCCATGAGTGATAGAATTGCTGTTGTGAGGGAGGGCAGACTCGTGACCATCGTCGATTCAAAACAGGTTACTGAGCATGAACTTCTGGGATGCTTTCTTGAGGTCCATCATGATGGAGGTGTGGTGGTGTGAAAGCCCTCGAAACAAGCTTCAAAAAGAAAGCTATGGCCAATCAATGGTTCCTCATACTCATTGTTGTCTTTATCCTATCAGTGGTTGCAGGTTCGGTAAATCCCCGTTACTTCTTGCCGGCAAATATAAGCAATCTGCTGGGGCAGATCTCTGTTTTGAGCCTTGTGGCATGTGGGCAGACAATCCTCATCATCTCAGGCAATATCGACATATCTGTTGGGGCTAATATCGGACTTTCTTCAGTCATTATGGCTATGCTGATGCGCAGTGGCGTGATGCCTTGGCTGGCAGCCCTAATCGGCATTCTGGTGGCAATTATCTCTGCGTTTCTCATCGGGGGAGCGTCAATTCTATTTAAGGCCCCGTCGTTCATTGTTTCCATGGCAGCCGTTGGGGTTTTCCAGGGGATAGCTTTGTTCCTTACACAGGGAACAATCCAGACAGTTTATGGACAGTTTGAGACATTGGGAAGCACGAAGTACTTTGGCTTTCTTCCACTCCTTTTTGTGATTGCACTTTTGGGTTATCTAGTCATGCACTTCATTCTCACTCATACAACGCTTGGGCGAAGCGCTTATGCTATTGGAAATAACGAAAAAGCAGCATTCTTGGCAGGTGTAAATGTCGATCAGAAGAAACTCATATTCTTCTCCCTAAATGGGCTCTTTGTGGGTTTGGCAGGGATGCTACTTCTTTCCCGGGTGGGGGCGGCACAGCCAAGCACAGGCATGGGAATTGAGCTTCAGGCCATTGGCTCAGTTGTGATCGGCGGAGCTCCGATGTCTGGCGGAAAAGGCAACATAGTCGGAACTTTCTTCGGTGTGCTGCTTTGGGGAGTTATCGGTAATGCCCTGAACATGATGCGAGTCAATCCTTACATTCAGGATGTTATTGTTGGTCTGTTGATTATCTTTGCTGTTGCGGTTAGCGCACTCCGCTTGCGCTCGGAGAAATCAAGCATGGAATAGTCACTTGCCCAAGGAGTCGTTGGGAAAAGGTAATGTGATCGAAATGCTCTTTGGTGTACTAAGCTAAGAGGGGATGAACGATATGATGGGTCTGGGGGTCAATTCATTCTTGTTTACCTCACCTTTTGCTACAAGTGATGCCCCACTATTTGCCAAGATAGCGGAAATGGGCTTTCGAGTATTTGAAATGGCAGTAGAAGAGCCAAGTTTGGTCGACTCGGCCGAAGCTAGAAGGCATTTGGAAGAGAATGGGCTAAGGCCAGTGGTTTGCACAGTTGTGGGCCTGGACCGAGATCTATCCAGTGAGGATAGTGTGACTTTCCAAGCCGCCCATGAGTACTTGCGGTTTTGCATTCAGTTTGCTTCTGAAATCGACGCTAAGGTAGTCTGTGGCCCTTTTCACTCTGCGGTTGGGTTTACCCAATTGATGACCGAAAAGCAGCGCGCACAGATACTGGAAAGACTGACTCCTCGGCTTCGGGCATTGGCCTTGATGGCAGATGATCTTGGGGTAAGGCTTGCCATCGAACCACTAAATAGATTTGAGAACTGCCTGATTAACACCGTTGAGCAGGCATTGGAGCTAATTCAAATGGTTGATCATCCTGCCCTGGGGATACATCTTGATACCTTTCATATGAACATCGAAGAGAAAGATCTACCCAAGGCCATCCGCTTTGCAGGCCGTTGGCTTTATCATTTCCATGCTTGCGAGAATGACCGGGGTATTCCTGGAACCGGCCATATCCCTTGGCGGGATATAGCCTTGGCCTTGCAAGACATCGAATTTTCCGGAGATGTGGTTATCGAATCTTTCACTGACCAGGTGCAGAGTATTGCACGGTCTGTGTCCGTTTGGCGTAAGCTAGCTCCTTCCTCTGAGGTGCTGGCAGAAAGTGGCCGCAGGTTCCTGGAGAAGGAGCTATCTGTGTGATGTCAACATAAAAGATATGTTCAGAACTGGCTAGTGACGGTGGGTATCGAGCCTGTATCCCAGCCCAATCTAAGTCACAGGCTCGAAAAGGCGAATGCCAGGCTACTCTAACAGCCTTCCCAGGGCCTCCACTCGCTTGCTATCCGGCTTACTTACCTTAAGCCCGTCGCTTGCCTCCAGAAAAACATCTAGAATGCGCCCTTCCGCATCCTCAGGTGCTTCACATCCCAGTAGTCCACAGATGGTGGGAGCTATATCCACCGTTTCAGCGAAATCCAGCCTTGTGTTCTCTTTTACTCCAACCCCGGAGAAGATGAGTGGTACTAGAATCTCATCTTCAGTATAACCGCCGTGGTTACCCGGGTAGGAACTACTCGAGCCGGAGGTAATCGAGTAACCTGGCTCAAGTAGCATAGCTCCCTGGCCATAGCATTCACCCCGGGCACCTAGGGTGGCTAGCTCTTTGTCTTTACTCCATACCGCTTGGACAGCTTTTCTAAGCTCGGGATCACCGGAGACTGCATCCTTTAGCTTTTCCAGTTGACTCTCGGGGTCATCTCCCCAAAGCAATGCGAATCTCCCATAGCCGTGCCAGGTTAGGCCGAGCTCTGCAAAGAGAGGAGCCAAGAGATCACTTATACTGGTAGTTGTGGCCACCATACCGTGGTCAGCTGCTATGACAAAGGTAGTTCGTTTGCCTACCTCTTTCTCCATAAGGCGGTGGATCTCTCTACCTACCCAAAGGAGCGACTCCCGGGCCTCATCGGTATCGACTCCATATACGTGTTGGATCGTATCTACAGCGAAATAGACTATCTGAAGATAATCAGGATCGAACTCATCGATGGCTCTGATGGCTTCATCGGTAACTCGTTCGCAGTGGTGGCCGATGCAAGCCTCTGATACGAAGTACTGCATGCCCCGATTCATATGGCCGCAGATACCGGCACTTCTCAAACCTTGCCGGCAAAGAGCTTCTACTATGCTTTCCACTCGGCTTTCTCTTAAGCAGTTCACCTGCCGGATAGTCTCGCTGTTTGGATCAACTACATAGGGAAGGGTTACACCATTAGTTCCGGCATAGGTGCCGCTATTCATAGCGGTGTGGGCGGGACCGGTGATAGATGGCCAAATGGTGTGGCACCTAGCTACCCATGTACCATGTTGCTGCAAATACCTAATGCTACCCGGCATTACCTCAGTAAGGAATCTTTGGCTTACCCCATCGACTATGATATGAATCACTCGGTCCGTCTGCCTTCCCTCCATACCCCTGAGGCCAGTGGTGGAGGGTATTGCGGTGACTCTTTTGTACCAGTCCCTTTCGTGCAGCATGGCCTTTCACCTACTTTACTCTAATCCCAGATCGAATATCTCATTCATCTCGTCTATGCAGGACTTAGCTACTGTCACATCCCCAATAAGTGGATTAGCAACCAGTGCCCAGAGGGCATCTGCCTTGCTCTTTGATAAAGCTGCCTTTACTGTCAACCGCTCATAGGCCTTCACCTGCTGCATTAGGCCAATGAGCTCTGCCTCTGCCTTACCGGTTGTAATGGGTCGGGCGCCGGTGCGATCGATCACCGCGGGGACCTCCACGATATCTGAATTAAGCAGTCCGGGGATAGCGCCGTTATTGGGGAGATTTATGATCTCAACACCGGCGGCATTATTCAAGTAAGCAGACATTACATTGAGTGCAGCGGTGGAGTAGTGCTCGCCACCACGCTTTTGCATAAGTTCCGGCAGCTTATCCCCATGGGATCTAGAATAGATCTCCATAAGCTCAGCATCAATCTCCATGACTTCTTGGGCCCTGGTCTTGGGTTTGGCTTTTAAGGTTGCCACGACATCTTTGGTGAAGTAAAAATACTGCAAATAAGGACATGGAATCATATTTAGTGATTCTAAGAGAGATACCTTCGCGGTGGGTACATTTGCTACTTTGAAAATATCAGGATCGGCCATCCAAGCATCCACTAGTTCCAGCATACGATCCTGGCCATCTTGATACACATGGCGCATCCAGCCTAGGTGGTTAAGGCCAACCCAGTCAAAGGAGAGGTGATCGAGGGTGGTCCCCAGTACCCGGGCCGCTTGATACATCATGGAAAGCGGTACATTACAAAGGCCAATGGCATTTAGATCAGTATGATCCTTAATGGCTTGAGTGATAATCCCCGATGGATTAGTGAAGTTAAGGATCCAAGCATCAGGGCTGGAATACTCCTTTATCTTCTCACAGATATCTAAAATCACGGGGATAGTCCGCATAGCCTTGCCAAAGCCACCGACACCGGTAGTCTCTTGTCCGACGAGGTCATGCCTTAAGCCCAAGAGGATATCTTGATGGCGGGCTTCTTGGCCACCGACTCGAATCTGGGTAATGATAAAATCTGCATCTTTAAGTGCCTGAGTAAGGTCAGTTGTGAGGTGAATGGGAAAAAGATCCCCTTTAAGCTTTGTCATCCTTTGGCAAAAGCCACCGACGATCTCCAAGCGCCTTGGGTTAATATCCATCATCCACAGCTCGTCAATGGGCACTTCTTTATGGCGGGAGATAAATCCTGAAACAAGCTCCGGTGCATAGGTACTACCACCGCCGATTACTGCTGCTTTCAACTAGATCATTCCTTTCCTAGCCTTTGATCGCTCCGGCTGTTAATCCTTGCACTATATGTTTCTGTAGTAGTATGAAGAATGCTACAACCGGTATAGAGACTACTACCCCGGCAGTTAATACATAATGCCACTGGACTTCAAACTGACTGGCGTAATCATTGATACCAATTGCTACAGTCCTTGTTTTGTCATTGGAAAGTACCGAGGCAAAGAGTACGTCATTCCAAGCCCTAATAAAGCCTAAGATCCCCACCGCGGTGACGGCTGGGATGGTCAGGGGTACAACTACCCGAAAGAAGGCACTCATCGGGGAGCAGCCATCGATCATGGCGGCTTCTTCAATATCTTTGGGGATAGAGTCAAAGTAGCTCTTCATGAGGAGCAAGCAGAAGGGCAAAGAGAAGGTGGAATAGGTGAAGATGAGGGCAGCATATGTCCCTTGGATCTCGATACCGATTAGCCGTTCCAGATAGATAAAGAGCAGATAATATGGCAGCAAAAAGAGAATGCCAGGAAAGCTCTGGGTGAGGAGGACACTGCCTTCAAAGAGCCTTCTACCTCGAAAGGTAAAGCGGCTTAAGGCATACCCGGCAAAGCCAGATAGAATCACTGCTACCACCATGGTGGCAAGGGAGATAATCAGTGAGTTCTTAAGATAGCGGGCCAAGGGCACTATCTTCCAGATATCCCGGTAGTTTTGCGTAACCCACCGCTCCCGGGGGAAAAGGTGCCAGTTACTGGTCATCACCTCTTTGGGCAGCTTAAAGGTGGTAAAGACCAGATTAGCAGTGGGAACCAAGACCCAAGCCAGATAGAGCATAGTCAGAAGAGCAATAAAAAAGTTTTTCCAGTGCCTGTATTTCAACGGAGCCGACCTCCTAAAGTTTCGGTGGGTATATGCTACCAAGCTTCCATGTCGGTATCATCCAGGGTCTTTCTAGATCTTTGCTGTAGGTAGAGAGTACCCATGAGGATTACAGCCATAACTACGGCCATGACAGCACCTTCAGAGAAGTTCCACAGCCTAAAGGATTCGGTATAGATGTGCAGGGCCAGAAGGTTGGCCGGTGGTGATGGCATAAGGCCCATCATCACATATGGTACGGTAAACTCTCTGAAGTACCACATGAAGG
This sequence comes from Bacillota bacterium, assembly GCA_012518315.1. Taxonomy (GTDB): domain Bacteria; phylum Bacillota; class Limnochordia; order DTU087; family DTU087; genus JAAYSL01. The sequence continues at coordinate 10,395 of JAAYSL010000049.1, forward strand.
TAAGGAGCCACGTTACCCTAGTTACCGGGGCGGTGAGGGGCAAGACGATATAGCGGAACTTATGCCAAGGTGATGCGCCATCCAAGGAAGCTGCTTCGTAATACATCGATGGTATAGTCTGCAGGCTGGCCAAGAGCACGATAAACCAGAAACTCCAGCTCAGCCAGATGAAGGTGATCAGGATAGCCCAAAAAGAGTTTTGCCCTGTGAGCCAGACGATGGGTTTGTCTATTAGGCCAAAGCGCAGCAAGAGGTTATTGATCATACCCATTTCGTAGCTCAGCATGTACTTCCAGTTGGTGATACCAACAACACCGGGGAGGATAAAGGGAAAAAGCAAGATCCCCCTGACTACGCTTCTTCCTGGGTAGTCTACTTCATTGACAACCAATGCTGCTCCCATGCCCAAAACGTAGCAGCCTATCTGGGCCAGTAAAGTAAAGGCGATGGTATAACCAAAGGAAGATAAGAAGTTAGCCAGATAACCTTCCGTTTGGGAGAAGACGTTGATGTAGTTGGCAAGGCCAACGAAGGGAGCCTTTGTCCAGTTATATATGGTCATGACATTGAGCTTAAAGAGACTGATCATAATGCCTACTGCCATGGGAAAGAAGTGGACAATGGCCATAAAGAGTATGGTGGGTGCAATCAAGAGATAAGGGAGCCGTTTAGAGTTCACTTTCAACACCTCCGCTACCAAGTAGGAGGTGGGGCGCGCTATG
>JAAYSL010000050.1 GCA_012518315.1 Bacillota bacterium
ATGACAACGGGGGATCCGTCCATTTGGGGCGAAATTCGAAAGAATAGAGAACTCTCCTTCTCTAGCCCGTCAGCTAACCTCGTAGGCGTAGTAGGAGAGGACTGGATGTATGACCACAGAGTTCTAGCCCTCTGTGGTTTTTTTATTTGCCGAATGCCTGATACTGTCCATACTAGGTGATTAAGTGCGATTACTTACAGGAAAACACCATTCGATTTCTGGCATTCACCACATCAAAGGAGGGATCAGGTGTGGCAATCCGTAGGCGCAAGAGCAGTAAGCAGTTTGCGGTGATTGGGTTGGGCCGATTTGGGTCCAGTGTAGCCTGCAATTTGTCAAAAATGGGATATGAAGTTCTGGCAGTTGATGTCAAGGAAGAATCTGTTCAAGAGCTTGCAGGAGTGGTGACTCAGGCAGTGCAGGCAGATGCTACCGATGAGGCAGCGATGCGGGCACTGGGAATTCGTAACTTTGATGCATCTGTAATAGCAATCGGAGATCTGCAGGCCAGTATTCTAGCTACAGTCATAGCGAAGGAACTGGGGGTATCGAATATCATTGCCAAGGCTACATCGGATCTCCACGGGAAAGTACTAAACAAGGTTGGGGCTACCAGGGTGGTGTATCCAGAGCGAGACATGGGTACTCGAGTAGCTCGCAATCTTGTGTACGGAAATGTAGTCGAGTATCTGGAGTTGGCACCGGGCTATAGCATTGTTGAAGCAAGAATTCAGGAGGCCTTCGTGGGAAAAACCTTGAGGCAGTTGGATCTCCGGGCCAAATACGGAATCACCATCGTGGCGATTAAGCGGCATGGAGAGATCGTGGTGGTCCCTGGGCCTGACGATTTGTTGATGGAGGGAGATACTCTGGTATCAATCGGGAAAGACGAGGTGCTTGATCACCTAGAAGACACGACTAACGACTGGAGCTAGTCGGTTTCTATACCTGCATGTACTGGATGAATGGAGGAAAGGAAGTCACCTATGAGTTTGCGGGCTGGTGAGAGGGTTGTTGTTCATGAGTCCCAGGCTGTCGGGGGCAGAGTTCAGATGACTCCTGCGCAATTGCTGGTACTGGGTTATTCTGGTATCATCCTTTTGGGGACACTGCTCTTGATGCTGCCGCAGTCCACTGTCAATGGGAGAGGCCTCTCTTTGATGGAAGCCCTATTTACCGCGACTAGCTCGGTTTGCGTAACCGGCCTTAATGTGGTTAATGTTGGAGCACACTTATCCTTTTTTGGTCAGGTAGTTCTGATGATGCTAATCCAGGTGGGGGCATTGGGGCTGATGACCATGTCCACTCTGTTTGCTCTCATTATGGGCAGGCCTATTACCTTTCGTGATAGGCTGTTCATCAAAGAAGACCTCAATTATGGCTATGTAGCAGGTATCGTTCGGCTGGTCAGACATGTACTTGGCATGACGGCATTGATTGAGACTGTGGGGGCAGGTCTATTGATGGCCGTCTTTTACCCGCGATACGGACTTGGAAAGGGGCTTTTCTTTTCAGTTTTTCACTCGATTTCAGCTTTTGCAAACGCTGGCTTTGACTTAATGGGTAACAGTCTGATGGACTATGCCGCTCATCCGCTGGCCGTATTTGCTATTTCTGGTCTTGTTATCGCCGGGGGTCTCGGCTTTGCGGTGCTAATAGATATCATCCAGATCCGCCGTTACAGCAAGATGCCTTTGCACAGCAAACTGGTAATTCGGGTATCGTCAGAGCTGATTCTCTTAGGAATGCTGACGATAATGGCTTTGGAGTGGACAAATCCAAAGACTTTGGGGCAGTTTGGGATTGGAGGAAAGCTCTTGGCTTCCTTCTTTACTTCGGTTTCTCCCCGAACTGCAGGCTTTAATGTGGTGGATACGGCCTCGTTACTACCTGGAACACTCTTAATCGTGATGATATTGATGTTCATAGGGGCTTCCCCGGGTTCTACGGGAGGCGGCGTTAAGACTACGACCTTTGCTGTTTTGGTTCGTGGGGTATACAGTGTGATCAAAGGAAAACATGATGTTGAAATCGGTCAGCGGCGGTTGCCTCAATGGGACTTTGGGAGAGCTGTAGCAATTATTAGCCTTGCGGGGGCTGTGGTGTTGACCGTCACTACTTTGCTGTTGATCACTCAACCGGATCTAGGGTTTGTGGAGGTTTTGTTTGAAACAGTATCAGCTTTCGGCACTGTAGGTCTATCAATGGGGATTACCGCGGAGCTAAATGGTATCGGGCGCTTTCTCGTTATCCTTACCATGTTTGTCGGTAGAGTCGGACCAATGACAGTGGCTATTGCGTTAGGTAAGCGACATCTGGCTGCTGGGAATGTTAGGTACTCTGAGGAGAAGATATCCTTGGGGTAGTGACAGTCAACGATGTCCTTACTGACCGTTCGGTTAGGCCCGGCAGCCTAGTTCCCTGATCGCCTCCGAACCTGGGGTTAAGCTTTCTTACTAACATCAAGACTTGTTGTTCTACACTGGCGACATCTATCTGGACGACAGCAGCCCTGGCACGATAGTAAAATGGCAAACGGCGGACATTCTTTTGCATATCAAGACCCCACTACAGATAGTGGGGTCTTGGAGTCTGTGTCAGCAGATTGCTGCAAGCGATAGGCCAACAAGTTCCAGTTACCCATGAATGGAAGCTCGTTAGTGATTGACGTAGGATGATATAGTCGCTTGGATCCTTCCTTCCGCGACCTTAAGATAGTCAAATTGACTGCATATCTGGAACTCCCGAAATACCTGGACCAAAATGCTTGAGGATGACCAAATCATCTGTAGCGCTCTCATTGACAATCTCTATGCCTGCCCGGGCAGCTTCGTATGTGACGAAAACCTCGTCACTAGTCATCTGACCAAACCTAATCAAGGCGGATGTGTCGATGCTAAGGGATCCCATCTTTCCATGGCCTTGCATGACTATAGCCCCATAGGCACCATCATCTCGGATGGTAACCTTTCTACCTGGAAGTACTGTCAGCTCCTTGGCAGAGAAGTATTCCGAGCCATAGACGATCCACTTTTCTACATAGCCGTCTTCCTTCATCTCGGATATAGGCATGACGGGCACTGGCCTAATAAACTTGTTCTTAGCAAGGTATGGATCCACATTTTCTTCCCAATCAAGGATACTTAAGATATATTCCAAGTCATGATGGCGGTTTGCAGGGACATCTTTA